>DJTQ01000150.1 GCA_002439285.1 Paenibacillaceae bacterium UBA6304 | reverse complement strand
ATCTTCAATACCTTCTTCCTTCTGGAAGCGAGTTCCCGTAGCGGCGATCGATCCTCCGGATAATGCCGTTGAGCCGCCCAAAGTTCCCATTTTCTCGAGTACGATGACCTTAGCACCGTTCTCGAAAGCCGATCCTGCGGCCGCCAGGCCCATGCCTCCACCGCCGATCACGACAACGTCCGTCGTAAGCTCCGTATCTTTCTTAGGTTGTTCCTCTTTAACCGCTATCGCCTTAAGGGCTTCAATATCCCCGCCGGCTTGCTTGACGCAATCCTCAACGGCTGCAAGAATCGCTTTCGATGAATTCGATGCACCGGATACGACATCCACGGCCAAGGTTTGCCCTTCCACGATTTGCTGTGGAATTTGCTCGAGGGCTTTATCGCTAATGCCTTCCGTTTCGCTACTGCCTTTTACTGTGACAGAAACGATGGAGTTCTCGTCAAACACGACTTCGACAGTAACATCCCCATTGTTGCCAGCGGCCGTTGCCGTATAAGTGCCAGGTTTATACTTAGCCGACGCCGAAGGCGCATTAGATCCGGATTCCTTGTTAGCCGGCTCGGATTTAGAGCAACCGAATACGCTCAGCAGCATAATTAGTCCCAACAGCACAAAGCCTATCTTTTTTGCATGATTCTTCATGTCTTGTCCCCCTTGATTTATATAACGCATGAACACAATCATGATTCTATATGCTGGGGTTGTCACCACGTCAATAGCACATTGTGAAATTATGCACTTGAAAAGACGAGAAAAAAACGCAAAAGGTGGGGTCAACCCGAGGTTTTAAGAAATCCGATTTTGCTTTTGTTTGATCTCCAGTTGAGTGCCTGAGCAAATCACATCAAAATTTCGTTTTTTCTTACCGACGTAAAGGGTTAAATATTGTTCTTTGCCTTGAATATCAATATACGGATTGTCTTCGGTGATCGGGCCTAGCTCCGAAACATCCAACTCCGTAAAATTTAACTGTTGCAACTTATCCAGCATTTTATCCCGGTTAAAGAGCTCCCTGAGCTTCAACGGAACATGAAGATAGTCCTTACACTGCGATCCCAAATGAGGATAAGCTCCAATCAGCAGACCCTCTTGTTTCAGAAAAGGAGATACGATATTCAGCAGATCCTTATCCGCCGTTTTGGCATAAGTTTTGCTCATCCAATGGTCAACGATAATATCAATCGAGGCCGGGGTCAACGGCAATCGGTCAAACTCGCAGCAAAAGAAGATAAAGTTGTTGTGCTCCTGCTGCAGCTCAATATTCTTTTTCATATTCGCGATTCGTTCTTTGTCATGACAAATGAGAATGTAAGTGCAGTCTTTCGGCAATAAGTCGATATATTGCATCAAGAACCGTCCCACACAATTGTCGAGTTCCATAATATATCTGGGATGATCTCCGTGAAGCTGTAGGTAATCGATCAGAGTAGAAGTTCCATTATACAAATAGTTAATGTACTTAGGCGAAGCGGCCTCCAGGAAATCCCTCTTCGGAGGAATCTGTTTCTTTTTGCCGACCGCGGCTTGATCTATATAGACCCCATTCTCAATAGATGCAATATATCCGCATTCACAATGAAAGATAGCTTCCATCAACATATTCTTCTCAATCGTACCACCGCGAATGTCCAATGCTGTTTTGCAATCCGGACACTGCAAGAGCGACGTAGACGTTATCGGAAAGCCTATGCTTCCCTTCTTGTTGAATTCATCCTTCTTTAACTCATGAATCCGATTCCTTATGCGGACGTCGATCTCTTGGAATTTCAATTGCTCATTCCGGACTTGTTCTCTTTTCCTCTCCAGCAAGGACAAATAAAAACTCCTGAAGTCGTCCGACTTCTCTCCCTCAAGCCTGTAAAAGCAAAAAATCTCCTGAATTTCGGTCAGCGAAAAATCCAACTGCTTCAATAGAACGATGTCCTCGAGATCGCCGCTATCCTCTTCCGTAAATTTATACTGGGAGCCTTGTTTTTCCGCAACAAGCAATCCCAGATCGATATAATGGCGAATCGTATCTTGCGTAATATTATTCCTTTTGGCAAACTCGCCGATTTTCATGTGCGCGCTCCTTTAGAGTCATTGTGTAGTTTGAATAATAATAGTAATTAAGTGAAAAAAATCACATTATTAGCCATATAAAAACCTCTGCCTGCACCAGAGGATCACGATAAAGATATTGGTATATGGTTTATATTCTCCCCGGTCCCTATTCAATCCTTCTAAATATTAAAAATAGCGCTACTCTAACGGACACAGCGAACCTTATTCGCTTCAAAAAGGAGACTTCAGCAATCTAACGGTCACAGGAGCCGCTATTCCCCGAAAATACGGCTTCAACAGGGCTAATCGGGCAAATTAACGGCCTTGGCGTCCGTTAGCTTTTTAAATCGGCCATTTTCGCCTCAATAAGGTCCCTGGTGTCCGTTAGCTTCCGTTGCCATCCTCGTCCCAGTTCCCGCCCCATTCCAGTTCCCCTCCTGTTCCGTTCCTCGTTACCTGCCCCATCCCTGCGCTCACCTAACTGCAGAAGAAGGGACCCAGGTACAGAAAGGACAGGGCCGGATCGAGGCCTATTGGAAGCATGAAGCCCCCGGTCCAAATGAACCGGGGGCTTGCATTATAAGTGTATTGCGAAAGTTATCGGGAGAGGCGACTAGGAATTATCTATCGCCGGGTGAAAACTCCCGCTGCCGCAGCGCTTCGTACAGCAGCACCGAGGCGGCCATCGCCACGTTCAGCGATTCGGCGCGGCCGCGCATCGGGATGATCAGGCCGTCGTCCATGAGATCGCGGACTTCGTCGCTCAGCCCGCCGCCTTCGCTGCCGAACAACAGCCATACCGGCCCGGTGAAGTCGTACGCGTAGCAGTTCACCGCCGCCTGCAGGCTGGTGCCGGCCAGCCGGATGCCGCGCGCCTTGGCCTGCGGCAGCAGCTCGTCCAGCTTGCCGTGTACCACCGGCAAGTGAAAGAGCGAGCCCATGGTGGCGCGCAGCACCTTGGGCCCGTAAATGTCGGCGCACCCGGCGCCGACGATCACGCCGTCCGCACCGACTGCGTCGGCGGTGCGGATAATGGTGCCGACGTTGCCGGGATCCTGCACGCCGTCCAGCACCACAACCAAGCCGCCCGCGATGTCAAGCAGCGGTTGCAGCGCCCCGCTTCCTTTGCGGACGACCGCGAACACCGGCTGCGGCGTCTTCGTGTCGCTGCACTTCCCGATCACGGCGTCGGACACCGCGATCCATTCCACGCCCAGGCCGGCCGATGCGGCCTCGGCCAATTCTGCAGGAATTCCTCTCTCCGTATCATAGCAGACGCATTCGATATCCGCCCGTGCCCCAAGTGCTTCCTGAACGAGATGGATCCCTTCGATGAGGTATTTGCCCTGTTTATCGCGCTGCTTCTTCTCAAGCAGTCCCGCCCATTCCTTCACCCGCGGATTTTGCGGAGACAAAATTTGCATTTGCTGTTCATTCCTTTACCAATAATCCGTTCTATGTTTAAGTCTCCGAAAAGGCGAGCTCCATCTTGGTCAGGTCATTCTTCTCGCCGACGATGACAAGTACGTCGCCCTCGGATAGACGATCGCTGGAGGATGGAGAAATGTTCATCTTCGATCCGCGTTTAATCGCCATAACGTTACAGCCGAATTTGGCCCGCACGTTCAGCTCCTTAAGGTTCTGACCGAACATGGCCTTCGTCGCCCGTAGCTCGACAATACTATATTCATCCGACAATTCGATGTAATCCAGAATATTCGGGGAGGTCAGGTGATGCGCTACGCGCAGCCCCATATCCCGCTCCGGATAAATCACTTTGTCCGCGCCGATCTTTTGCAGCACTTTCCCGTGCAGTTCGTTCTGGGCTTTGACCACGATCAGCGGACCGCCCATATCTTTCAGAATGAGCGTCGTAAGAATGCTCGCCTGAATGTCTTCCCCGATCGCCACTACGACGACATCGAAATTGCGGATGCCGAGCGCCCGAAGCGCTTCCTCGTCGGTGGAATCAGCCGATACCGCATGAGTCACAATATTTGACACAGCCTGGGTTTGCACTTCGTCCGCATCGATCGCGAGTACGTCAAACCCCATCCCGCTGAGCGCTTTAGCTACACTTAAACCGAATCGTCCCATGCCGATTACGGCAAATTGTTTTTTCTCCGTATGAGCCATTTTTTCACCATCCTAGAGACTTATGGATTGATATAGTATATCACAATGTTATCCAAACTTGAATTTTTGCCCCTCCTAACGGGTACGTTAAGCTTTGGGCGATCACTATTTCAAGGAGGGTTACCGATGCCAATCACCATGAGTTTGCGTGAGGCCGTCCTGCATAAAATTCACGGCAAAAGCGAAAGCGGAATGCGTGACATGATCGAAGGCTCGATCGATGCACAGGAAGCTGCTTTACCCGGTCTCGGTGTAGTGTTTGAGGTTATTTGGAAGAACATCGATCACAACAAACAGAATGAATTGGTTTCCGTGCTGCAAAATCAGCTGGAACACAGTGATCTTAAGCCATTGAAATAAGACCCTGCCCGAAAAAAACAAGCCTTCAGCACACCGCTGAATGGCTTGTTTTCATATTATCCAACATCTCTAAATCCGTATTTATTCTAAGGTGCCATCTCCAAGAACTTGGCGTCCGGATTTTTCTCCATCGCCGTGCGCATGGCGTATTCATTCTCGAACAAGGCCACATAGTTGCCTTTCTTATCCTTCACCAAGGTGGAATTGATGCGGAATTTGGATGGATCGATTTGGTCCGCAACAATCCAACGGGCGAATTGGAACGGCATCCGTTGAAGCATGACATCCACCCCATACTCGCCCTTCATCCGATATTCGAACACCTCAAACTGTAGTTGTCCGACTACGCCGAGCAGTGTATCTTCAAAACCGACCGTCGTGAAGACTTGAATTGTGCCTTCCTCCGTCAGTTGGTCGATCCCCTTTTGATACTGCTTATGCTTGAGAGCATTCTTGACCGTAACCTTCGCAAAAATCTCCGGCGAGAACGTCGGTAGTTCGTCAAATACGACTTCGCTACCTTGGCTCAATGAATCGCCGATCCGGAAAATCCCCGGGTCAAACAGGCCGATAATATCGCCCGGATACGCCTCGCTGATAATGTCCCGGTCTTGCGCCAAAAATTGCTGCGGCTGGGATAGCTTGATCTCCTTGCCCGCCCGGACATGCTTCACCGACATCCCGCGCTCGAACTTGCCGGACACGATCCGAAGGAACGCGATCCGATCCCGGTGCGCCGGGTTCATATTCGCTTGGATCTTAAATACGTAGCCCGAGAACTTCTCGTTCGTCGGCTCGACGATCCCCGATGTACTGCGGCGCGGCTCCGGTTTCGGAGCCAACTGGAGGAAGTTCTCCAGGAAAGTCTGCACGCCGAAATTGTTTACCGCACTGCCGAAGAACACCGGCGTCAGTTCCCCGCGCTTCACTTTCTCCAAATCGAATGGATCCCCCGCCACATCCAGCAGCTCTAAATCCTGGCATAACTGGTCGTGCAGGTAGTCTCCGGCCATCTCGCGAATAACCGGATCTTCGTAACTATCCACCTTTTTCACTTGAATGTTCGAATGATCGTCTCCCTGGAACAGCTCTACCTGATTCTTCATCCGGTCATACACGCCGCTCAGTTCCCGGCCCATGCCGATCGGCCAGTTCATCGGCACCGAACGGATGCCGAGCACCTGCTCGATTTCTTCCATCAATTCGAACGGACTACGGCCTTCCCGGTCCAATTTATTAATAAACGTAAAGATTGGAATGCCCCGCTTGGCGCACACCTGGAACAGCTTAATCGTCTGTGCTTCGACGCCTTTGGCGACGTCGATCAGCATCACGGCACTGTCCGCTGCCGTCAGGGTCCGGTAGGTATCCTCACTGAAATCCTGGTGACCCGGCGTATCCAGAATATTGATACGATGGCCGTTATAGTCAAACTGCATGACGGAAGAAGTTACGGAGATCCCCCGCTGCTTCTCGATTTCCATCCAGTCGCTTGTTGCATGCTTGCTGGCTTTCCGGGCTTTAACCGAACCCGCTAAACGGATGGCTCCCCCGAACAAAAGCAGCTTTTCTGTTAATGTCGTTTTCCCTGCATCCGGGTGGGAAATAATCGCAAACGTTCTCCGCTTATCCACTTCCTGCTGCAGCAGTTGTCCCAATGCGTTGCTCATTCTCACTTTCCTCTCGCTTCTACAAAGTCATACCTGTTATTGTAACATATTTTGGCTTGACTTACGCAGATACGTGGGCTGGAAATTGAATTGACTGTTCTTTTTTACTGATTAACGGTATATAGTTTCTCCGGCTTCACTTGACCTGCCAGGGAAACACGGTACAACTCCCGCTTGATGATTCGATGACCGTCTTTCGTATAGATCACTGTATAATACATATAATTTCCTGCAATTTGAATCTCCTGAACGGAACCGCTTTTTGGAATAGTCACAAAAGGAGTTGGCTTAGCTTCGCCATTCAAGGCCATTTTGTAAAGATTGCTTGTTTCCTTAAAATACATATAAGCGATATTATTCTTATAATTAATGACCTCTATATCGATATCGTTTCCCTGTGGAAGTCCGTCAACGTGTTCTACCTTCAGCATATCCTGTTGGAGCGGACCGGCTTTTAACGGAATAGTCACAATGTCTCCCGAGAATCCGCTCATATACAAGCGATCTCCGATAACGGTCATATTTCTGCCTCTCAAGCTAAACTCGGCCACCTTTTGCCCTGCTGTCGTGTAAATGTAAACATCATTCGAGTCCGCGGCGATCAGCCAGTCACCTCGAATTTGAAGATAATCCACAGGGACATCACCGAGCTTCTTCAATCCCGACCCATCCAGCTTCATTTTGTATAAACGTTGTTGATCCTTCCAGTTTCCGAAATAGATCCAGCCCTTGTCGATAACAAACACTCGCGCCAAATCATTCTTCTTCCCTACGACTGATCTCTTCGTTCCGTCCATTTTCATTTTGTAAATAGTGTCTGCCTGATAATATTTAGAATCCGGATTTTCCCCCAGAAAATACAACCACTCTCCGTAGGGAACCAGATTATAGATCAATTCACCACTTGCAATCTGTTTGGTTTGCTTTGTTTTCAGATCATATCTGTAGAGCACATCCTGCTTAAGCGAAGTTTTAACATAAAAATGGTACTTGTCCGTACTTGCAACATGACCGAAATTCGCCAGATTCCCGTTTAACCGGCTTTGCTGCAGAGACACTTCACTGGATACAGGTGCTGGACCGGGGAGAATGACTTCCGGTTCCGTACTAAGCAACTTAATATAAGAGGTATTGACCAGTCCGTCCCATTTATAAGTAATTTCGAAGACCTCGCAGATCCCCTCCAGCGGCAGGAATAACGTCTCCTCTCTGACGATGGGAGCGGTCTTGAACTCACCGGTTTTTCCATTCAAACTATAGGAAGTCTCTCCTGTTTTCAGCTCAAGTTTCTTTCTGTCATAATATATAACGACATCTGTTCCGTTCTGCTCGGTTCTCATATGTAAAGTGTCCGATAAAAAAGAGATTGGGACAAAAACGACATCATTTTCATCAAGAAACGGCGCTTTAGAGAACTCGGTAACCTTTTCCGCATTGATTACTATCCGCAACGGCAAACCCGGTGTCGATGGATCAGCATAGGCAGGCGGAGGGACTAACATCACTACGGCAAAAAAGAATGCTATAAACTTAATTCCAAGTTTCTTCATAAATTCACTCCTCGTATTTTATATACCATATGCTACCATCCGTTTGAAAAAAATTAAATACAATATATGAAAACCCCTTTTTGTTGTAAAACAACGCAAAAAACCGCCCCCGGGTTATCCCCAAAGGCGGTTTGTAGTCTTGTATTAACTATATTTATCCTGATTACTTGCTAATCCAGATGACATCGTCCTCTTCCTGTCCGTTGACCGGCCACCAGTGGAAGCCGTCTTTGGCAAGCAGCTCGTGAGCTTCTTGCGGGCCCCAAGAACCTGCTGGATAAGAGCTGATATCTCCAGGGTTTTGCGCCCAAGCCGAAGCGATTCGATCGATGAATGCCCAGGCCGTAGCCACTTCGTCCCAGCGGGTGAAGTAGGTGGAATCCCCGTGCGCCGCATCAAGGATCAGGCGCTCATAAGCTTCCGGCGAGTTGATCCCGACCTGACAGCTTTGGCAGAATTCCATCGCGAGCGGCTCGATTTTGGAATCGGAGCCCGGTTTCTTCGCGTTGATCTTGATATAGATCCCTTCCATAGGGTTGACGCGGATGACGAGCAGGTTCGGCTCCAGGTTATGCTTCTGACCCAGATATACGTTTGTCGGCATTTGCTTGAACTCTACGACAACCTCGGTTGTCTTAACCGGCAGGCGTTTGCCTGTACGGATATAGAACGGTACGCCCGCCCAACGGAAATTGTCGACGAACACCTTCGCCGCAAAGTAAGTTTCCGTGTTGGAGTTCGGATCTACCTTATCCTCCTGGCGGTATCCCGGAAGCTTCTTGCCTTTGCTTTCCCCTTCCCCATACTGACCGCGGATGACATTCTCTTTCACTTCCAGCGGAGATGAGTACGGCCGCAAAGAGCGGAGCACCTTCACCTTCTCATCCCGGATATCTTCCGGGTACAAGCGGCTAGGCGGCTCCATGGCGATCATGGTCAGCATCTGCAGCATATGGTTCTGGCCCATATCGCGCAGCGCTCCCGAATGATCATAATAACCTCCGCGTTCTTCCACGCCAACGGTCTCGCTGAGCGTAATTTGAATGTTTGCAATATGCTTGTTGTTCCACAACGGTTCGAAGAACGCGTTGGCGAAACGGATTACTTCAATATTTTGAACCATCTCTTTGCCGAGATAGTGGTCGATCCGATAAATTTCTTCTTCTTTAAATACCTCGTTGAGTTCCTCATTCAGCTTCTGTGCCGAGAGTAAGTCATAACCGAACGGCTTTTCAATGACAAGACGGTGCCAACCGCCACTGCTAAGCATGCCGCCCTTCTGAAGGTTGAAAGATACGCTACCGAACAACTCTGGTGCTAACGCCAGATAGAACAGCCGGTTACCCGGAATGCCGAAACGAGACTCTACGGATTCGGTCAGTTCGCGAAGTTCATGGTACCCGTCGATGTTGTTGATGTCCAGGGATTTATAGGCAAAATGTTCGGCAAACTTGGTCCAGTTTGCAGTCTCATCCACTTTGTACCGGCAAAACTCCTGGATGGAGCGATGAACGTCATCCCGGAATTCCTCCTGCGAGCGCGGACGGCGTGCCACGCCGATTACGGCAAAGTCCTCAGCCAGCTTTCCTTCGCGATATAATGAATATATAGCGGGAAAGAGCTTACGGCGTGCTAAATCTCCGGTTGCCCCAAAAATAAAAAATACCGCTCCTGGTGTCTGCAGTGATTCTAGATTTTGAATATCAGCCATGGCTCCTCATTTCTTTCTATGTAATATAGTGAATATTTATTCAATTCCCCACCAATGATATGAATTTACACGGCATCACTGGATGTGATGTAATTTTAGCATATTCACTGAAAGGATGCCATCATATTCATATCAAAAAATGATGGTATTTCTGAAAATTCATCTAATATTTATCTAATATTTAGATTGAATTCATCTTAATATTCAACGGTTAACAACGGAGATCCTAACGAAACCTCCATATTCCCTGATTCAGAACTGCTGTGCACCGCCATTTGCAATGATACCTTCTCATCGCCGCTGAGTACCGAGATCGGCAGCTCTGAGATCGTATAAGTCCTGCAAACAGTCTCATCATCCTTATAATCTTCCACCATTTCCAAGTTCAATGCATGGGAAAAGAGATTTTCAATCTTCTTCATGCTGTCCTGGAGCAACTCCTTCGTATGTTTCTTATTGTCAGATCGTTCAGTTCCCTCCGGACCCACCATCTTCATGTTCCCCTGAAGAGCCGCATTCCAATGTACAACCACTCCTTCATCCGCTAGGGATTCACCGTACACCGACTGGCTCTCTTTCATATCTGCCAGAGCATCAGAACCTTGCCCCTCCATCCGTAGCACAACATAATATTCTCCTTCTTCGACCCAAGTGACCGAAAGTTTAATTTGAATTCCACGCGCATAGCCTTCTGCATAATAAACGGTATGATCTTGCATAAGTTCCTCATGAATGCTGGAGAGGCCAATCCTGGAAGAGAGTGCATTGACCGCCTCTTCCGGGGCTAAGAGCGTATACCACGCACCTTGCCATTTCACCGTGCCTCTTATCCCTTCTTGGAATGCCCCGCTTCCCAAAGCGAATAGCTTATCCCATTGCTCGGCCGCCGCTTCGACGGAATCGCCAGCTGTTACGGTAACGGCTTGTCCCTTAGTTATATTGCCCAAGAGCAGGGCGAGTAATAAAAGGCATCCCGCCATGATGATCGCACCGTTCTTTACTTTTGCCCTGCTTCCCGGGTTTTTCATCTTTTTATCCTCCGCAACTCTATGAATCTATGAGATCAGCATGTCCTAATAGACCAAGATTTATACCCGTATATCTTTAGTTGCCGTGGAAATAATAAGCGCGACTTCCAAGAGACAGGAGAGACCGCATGCTAAAATCGCCTAAACCCTCCATATCGCAAGCGATCATGATGGTGATGTTGACCGTAGGGATCACGAATCATGTTTTTGTCCTCCCGGCCCTTATGCAGGCAGCCCACCGGGATGCCTGGTTCTCGGTGATCCTCTCCATTCTGCCGTTTGGTATATTTACCTTCCTTCTCATATTCATTACGAGAAGAACGCACAACCAATCGCTGCATCTCTGGATTCAAAGTCGGTTTGGAAACGTCGCTGCATTACTATTCCGACTTATCTTGTCCATCTATTTCTTTACGGTCGCCTGGTTTACGTTATTCGATACGATTACATGGACCAAGACGACCTTTTTGCCCTATACCCCGACCTGGGCGACTTTAATTACGCTGATCGGCCTTTGTCTGGCTGCGGCGGCACTTGGAATAAGGACGATCGCCATCGGTTCAGGTCTGCTCCTCCCCCTTGTCGTCATCTTAGGCATTTATGTCGGGATGGCAAATGTGGAGTTCAAAGATTACAGCCAGCTTTTCCCGCTCATTGAATTCGGTTGGGGGCCGCCGCTTAAGGGAATGATCTATGCCTGTTCAGGTCTGTTCGAATTCTTTTTCATCCTGTTTATTCAGCCCCACCTCGAACAACCGTTAAAAAAGGTCCATTTCATTGCGTTGGCCGTCATTATCGTTGGACTTACCATCGGACCGCTTACCGGAGCCATCGCCGAATTCAACCCTTATGAAGCCTCGGTTCAGCGTTACCCTGCTTATGAAGAATGGAGAATTGCCGGATTCGGGAAGTATATTTCTCAAACCGATTTCTTCTCCATCTACCAGTGGCTTTCAGGGAGCGCCGTCCGCATATCCTTCGCCCTGTTTACAGCCGTTGAATTATGGAATATTCA
>DJTQ01000147.1 GCA_002439285.1 Paenibacillaceae bacterium UBA6304 | reverse complement strand
TTCATGTATCCGATGTATGCGGCATTCGGCACGGTGGCTGACCAAAGTGATTGGCTTTTGTGGATAGATTCCCTTTTCGCCCCGGACTGCAATTGGGATGCCTTGAGCTCCCTTGCCGATCGTCCGCTGGAGGTATGGGTGTCCATCCCTTATCCGCAGAGGCACCATACAAATTTCGGGGAAGTGAACGACCGGAAGCTAGATTTCAAATCCGCCGAGGACCGTTATGAAGCCGTTAAATGGTGGGTTATCCAGTTTCTGAAACGTTTGAACCAAGTGAGGGATATTTCCGAAAATCTTGTGTTTCGCGGTTTTCTATGGCAGAGAGAATCGATTGATAGGCTTGATGAACCCTTAGTCATACAAACTAATTCGTTCATAGCCTCTAAAGGTTATCATTCCATTTGGCTGCCGCAGTACGGGGGCTATGGGACCGTGAAGTATAGCTTGCTCGGTTTTGATGAGGCTGCGATCCATGCCAACTATTACGGAAATGCCGGTTTTAGCGTGGATTGGATCAACCATGCTGCAATCATGGCCAAATCCTGCGGTGCCGGGTTCCAAATTATTTACGGGAAAGGTACCCTTTACAACGACACTCATTTCCTCGATTATTTGAACCTTGGTCTTCCCGATCAAAACGGCTATGTATCCAGTCATTTGCTCGTATACCAGTTTCCGAACCAAAAGCTTGGAGATCTGCGAATCAACCGACCTGAAGACTATGAACGACTGCATGCGTATATTTCAGGTTCATACTGCAAAACTTCATATTCAGGAATGAACTATTAATTTAAAAGAGAAAAGAGGCCGCAGACACAAAGCACTCTGGGACCCCTCCCAAATATAGTTACACTGCGGCAAGCGCGTGAACACGCAGTTCGCCAAGATACTCCCCTGCGGCACCAAACGGATATGGCGCTGCAAGCGGTGCTGTTACCACCGTTGTTACAACAATTTCAACAGATCCCAATGTTGGGAGAAGAGTAGCCAGCAAGAGTGCGTCACCCGAACCAATAGCTACATTTTGTTTGTTGCCTCCATTGCTAAGACCCTCGATCAGCGTCACATCGAAAACGACGATCCCCAATAAGTCGATCGCTCGCAGGGTGACCGTTGAAGTAGCCGTTTCGTCCGCCGCATACGCAAAAAATGCCGTAATCGGAAGAGCTACCGAAAAGATAGGAAGCAGTGCAGGAGAAATCGTATAGGTGGACACAAGGACCACTGTGGATCCCGGTCCGTCAAACGGAGAGAAAATATAAGTCCCGTTCCCATTAATGAACGGCATTTCCGGATCTTTCGGCACGACGATCGCTGGGGTAGGAAGAGACCCCGGAGGGGCTCCCGTATCCGCCTCAATGATTGTATTGGCAGTTGTAGTGAATGCATCCAAGATCAGAGCCATGAATTCACCTCCCTTCTTCACAACGCTGTCTGACTTATTGTCCGACTGTATAACATATGCAGCGATACATCAGCTTGATTGGTCAAATCATCCAAGCTATTTGCGCATTTTCGGTGCTTAGGCAAAACGTTCTTGTCTTGCCAGATTTCCGTTTCCGGCTCCAAGACGATAAATATTCCCCCTATGTTCCAACTTATCCGTCACGTTGCGCGTATCAAAAACGATTGGAGCGAAGGTAACAATTTTATCAATCGGGATGACGGTATGATCCGTTACAATGATGGCACAATGAGTATTCCTCAGTACTTCTTCATGCAGCTCGACACTTTTGTAGGTTTGCCCCCCCACTTCAATCTCCTCAATATAGGGATCATGATAGCTGACATGATGCCCGGATTGGACCAGCAGGGAAATCAGATCCAGGGCCGGCGATTCCCGCATATCGTTAATATCCCGTTTGTAGGCAACTCCGTAGAGGAGCAGGTTTGCCTGCTCCGGAGCCTTGTGCTGTACAAGCAGAGCTTGGATTCGATCCGCGATATAATGCGGCGCTTTCCGGTTAACTTCATCGGCGATCTCAATAAACCTGCTCGTCAAGCCCGCTTTTTGCACCTTCCACTGCAAGTAGAGCGGATCGACCGGAATGCAATGCCCGCCGATCCCCGGTCCGGGATAATAAGGGGTAAAGCCGAAAGGCTTCGTCTTGGCCGCTTCAATCACTTCCCATATATCGATGTTCATTTCATCACAAATGGTTGCAAGTTCATTTATAAAGCTGATATTGATCAATCGATAGGCATTTTCCAGCAGCTTTGTGAATTCTGCTACTTCCGGCGACGAGACATTCACTACATTTTCAAATACTTTCCCATACAACTCTCTTGCTTGTTCCAGACATTGTGGTGTCAGACCACTAATCACCTTGGAAATTTGCTCCACTGTGAATTCTTCATTTCCGGGATCGATTCTCTCAGGGGAATAACCGATATGAAAATCGGTGCCTGCAACCAAACCGCTGCCTTGTTCAAGCGCTGGTTTAACAACTTCCCTTGTCGTTCCCGGATAAGTAGAGCTCTCCAGGATGACCAATTGGCCTTTTTGCAAATATTGACTAATGTCAGCTACAGCTCTCTCGAGAATGGTCAAGTCTGGAGAATGCTCCGAATTGAGCGGAGTAGGCACACAAATAATGATCGCATCCACACGGGTGATACAACTCATTTCATCGGTTGGGTGAAATCGGCCCGTTCCCATACTTTGACTCAGCTCTTCATCCGTCACATCGGGAAGATAGCTTTTGGTCTGACACAGTGCCCTGATCTTTCCAAGGTCTTTATCGATTCCATACACGGTAAATCCCTTGGAGAGAAATAGCAGGGACAGCGGTAAACCAACATATCCTTGCCCGATGACGGCAATCGATTGGACTGAATTCTTGGTGTTATTGTCGGTCATAAATACGCCCTCCTCATTTGGTTGTCGATCTTCCAGGGTTCCCAACGTATGTCTCTCCAGGTGGAACATCCTTTGTAATGACTGCTCCCGCTCCGACGACCGCATGTTCACCGATCGTAATTCCGGGCAGGAGGGTTGCATTGTTGCCTATTCTTGCGTGACGCCGGATAATGGGGCCTTGATGGCGATAATTACCGAGACCCATATATTTATCGTTGGAGGTGGAGCAGCATGGACCGATAAACACATGATCTTCGATCACCATGTCGCTGGTAATATACGAAGACGTTTGAACCGTAACCCGGCTTCCGATCTCCGTTTTCGGCTCTACGATGACGTTCCGGCCGATAATACTGCTATTCCCGATGCTGACCCGTTCACGAATACTGGCCATATCCCCTACAAACACATCCTCGCTGAGGTTTACCCCGCAATAGATGACAACACTACAGCCGATTTTGACACGATCTCGGATCGTCAATGGCGGCAGGTCGGCGGGCGGTTTCAGAGACATTTTTGGATTTGAAGCAGGGCGTTTGCCAAGAACGCATAAATCGCCGATTTGTACTCCGTTGCCGATAATTGTGCCTTGCTTGATCACGACCAAATTTCCGATGCTGACATCATCTCCGATCACTACGCCGGGTTCGATGATCACGTGATCGCCGATCGTTACATTTTTACCGTAAAGAATCTCTGCGTTTCCGCTCATCTACAGTAAGCTCCTTCCCAAGACCTCTTCATATATTGCGATCAGCTGCGAAATGACCTGATTTGCATCATGGTGATTCTTGACATAAGCGATGCCCTGCTGCCCCCGTTGTTCCCTGACCTCCGGATGAAGCACCAGCTGTTTCAAACCGTCGTAAAGTGTGTCTGGATTACACGAAACAATCGGCAAATCGGCTGGGAACTTTGCTTCAAGGTCCGGACGGATGTAACAGATGACCGCCTTCCCGAGCGCCATCGCTTCCACACTCAAGTTGCCGTAAGCTCCGCAAAGCACCTGGTCAATCACGATATCCGCCTCTTTGTACAACGTCATTGCTTCACCATGGCTCATCCCTTCAACAAGTTTGAAGCGGAGTGGAACCTCTTGTGCCAATTTTTCAACCGCCTTGATGATAAAATCCGTTCCCTTGAACTCACGGTGAGTCGGAGCATGAACGATCAATGGCAGATCTGTCTTCTGAAGCACCGGTTTAGGGAGTGTTACGGAAGACGGAATGAATAGTCGAGGCAGCACATATACTTTTTTTCCTTCTGCCGCATAATAATCCGCCACGTAAGGATACAATTCATAATCCTGGACAATAGCCGCCGTTACATGCTTGGCAAAGAACTTCAAGTTTCGGTCGATCTCTTCCTCAGGAAAGGAAGATTCCGTATTTACATAAGGATTATGGTATCCGTTCCAGGACCTCGCGCGCGAATGTGATCGGACATCATTGCCTCGGTGATGCATAATAATGCCTTTGCCGGCATCCCTGATCATCTGAATGTCTCGCTTATCTTCAATGAATGAATAACTATTATGAAAATGGAACAGATCATAGTTCAGAATGCTGTACTCCAACAGTTTTATGAGCTCGTAAGAATCCGTAGGGACTACCCGGTTGTAATTCAAGTAATTAGGAAAAAAGTCAAAACCGACGGCATGAATGCCCTTGTTCTTTAAAGATTCACAGATCAGCCCGACCTGGCCAGCGATTTCCAGCGGGACGTGTATGACTTTTATCGGATTCAGCCTACTCTCCCCCTTTAACGCTATTGTAAATGTCCAGCAATTTGGGGATGATGTAGCTCAAACTGTGGTATTTTTCCACATAACGACGTCCAGCTACGCCCAGGTTAAATCTTGCTTCCGGGTTATCGATGAGCGAGGCAAGCACTGAGGATATCGTATCCGGATTCGCTACCACAATCGGCAGCTCTGCCGGAAACTTCGCCTTTACATCATCCCTAACAAAAGCAACCACTACTTTCCCCATTGCCATAGCTTCCACACTCAACATACCGTACGTTCCACACAAAATTTGATCGACGATAATATCCGCTGTCAGGTACGTTTTCATCGCTTGCTGATGGCTCATTTTCTCGATAGCGCAATACTCGAATGTTTTAGTTTCTTTCAAATCCAAGATGGCCTTTTCCACATATTCCGATCCTTTGAACTCCCTGTTCGTAGGGGCGTGTATAATCACCGGATTCCTGTTATCCCTGGAGGGGTAAGCAAAGGGGATTTCCTCATGCTTGCAAGCCAAGGGAAGAACATGAACATGTTCGTAATAATCCGCGATATGCGGATAGAGCTCATAATCCTGAACTATGGCATGATTGATGTACTTACTCGAGAACAACAGGTTTTCATGAATTCGCTCATCAGGGAAATAACTGGGGGGAACAGGATAAGGATTGAGCAATTCGGTAGTCTTTTTGGAGCGGACGTCATTCCCCCAATGGTGCATAATCATTTTTTTTCCAATCGCATGTAGGAGAGGTAAGTCGGTATTATTAGCCAGAAAAGAGTTCCCGTTATGGAAATGGATCACGTCTGCATGCTTGGCAATCGGATCCACGATTCTGATTAATTCGTAAGCATCTGTAATGTTGATCCCGCCGCTATAATTTAAATAGCTGAGGAACCAGTTAAACCCATTGGTTTCATGTCCCGCCAGCCGAAGCCCATTCACTATGGTCTGCATTTGACCCGCAATTTCGGTAGGCGCATGAACGATCTTCATATTGCTTGCTCCTCCCCCTCAAATAAATGACTGCATTCTTCCGACATTATGATTTATTCAATTATAGAGACGGTTGCCAGTGCTCCGGACAAAATTGGTTTTCCGTCTAGGTCATTCCTATTTCTGAAAACATACTATTTATTGTTACAGGAACAAAAAACCATAATGGCTGGAGTGTGAAGAAATGATTCCTGCGTCGGCTAGTGGATATTTATCACCGCAGGCCTATCAGTTAAAAAACCAGGTGTGCATGATACCGTGCGGAGATTTATTAAATGAAACGCCTCTGACTTGGAAGGAAGATCAATTACGCTATTACACGAATTACGTGTTAAACGGTCAGCCGATAGACAATCTATTCAAAGGTTTCATTTTCAACGGGATCCGTACAAAAGATAACCATTTCATGTATCCACTGTATGTCGGCTTCGGTGAACCTTCGGATAAAAAAGACTGGATGGAGTGGATCGACGCTCTGTTCGCTCCCGACGCTAACCTGATTGCCTTAAACCGACTTGCCAAGGACGAAAAACTGGATGTCTGGGTCTCTATTCCGTACCCTCACCAATTCCAGAAGACGTTCGGAGAAATTCAGGGCCGCAACCTTGACTTTTCGTCGAATATCGACCGTTTTGCGGCAGTCATCTGGTGGATCGATCAATTCAATACCCGATGGAACCAGCGAACCGAACTTCACGACAAGCTGGAGTTCAGAGGATTTCTATGGCAAAGGGAATCCATCATCCCGCAAACCAATGATGAAGAGCTTGTGAAATGGGTAAACGGGGCAATCACTTCGCGGGACCAGCTTAGCATGTGGCTCCCCAACTACGGGGCTAACGGGGTAATTCAATGGCATGAGCTCGGTTTTCACGTCGTGGCATTAAACTCCAACTATACGGGGAATACCAGCTATCATACGAACTGGATCCAAAATTCATCGGCATTCTCGAAATTCTATCATCTGGGCACACAGATTACGTTCGGCAAGGGCATAATATACAGCGACTACCATCATCTCGATTACTTCAATTTTGGACTTCCGAATAAGCAAAATTATATGAATGACTCATTTCTTGTCTATCAGTTTCCGAATCAAACGCTCGAATCGATATATAAAGAGAGGGCCACCGAGTATATCCGGCTTTACACGTTCGTTAAGGGCCTCTATCAAAAAAACGATTATCCGGGAATCGTTTATTAAACGCGAAAACGGCGGGCAGGGATGACTGCACCGCTGTTTTCTTTTGCAAAAAAGGGCAGCCTGAGGGCAAGCGGCTTTTCCGCTTCCACTCAAGCAGCCCTTTTCACGCTACAGTAATACGAAATTCAAAATCTATCATAGGGTGCTGACAAGCAAATAGGGAGGGTCCTCCAACAAAAACGAGGTGCCATCAGCAGATTCCAAGCTTACATAAATTCCGTGATTGTTTTGACTATCAAACCGCCAACGACCGGACAATCGGGTCAAATCAAACCCGCCTTCATTGGCACCCGAAACTATAATGGAGTCTTTTATCTCCGTACACGACGGGCGGACCTTCGCGATATGCTGTTCATCCCAGCCCTGTTCAATCTCTTGCACATGAAGCGTTCCCGCGGTAGGGGCATTGAGGGTTACGATCAGTTTCATGGATTGGACCTCCATGTCTTCGGGAATAACCGCAATATTATAGGACACGAATAATTCTTTCCCATGAACAGAGTAACGATTTGGAATAAACAGCATCGACTTCTCCAGGTTGTTCATCGATATACCTCAGACCTCCTTTCATTATGACGGCAGATTGGCATACACCTGTTCCAACTGATCCACGACGACTTCCTTGGCGTGATATTTCTCCGCATAGGCTCTGCCTTTTCTCCCCAGCTCCTCATAAAGGTATGGGTTTTCCAGAAACACCTGGATGGCAGTGATGACATTGTCCGGATTTGCGTTCATGATCGGCAGCTCGGAAGGGAATTTCTCCACCAGGTCGCTTCGGATATAGGAAACTACCGGTTTGCCTAGCGCCATCGCTTCCACGCTGAGCAAACCGTACGAGCCGCATCGGATTTGGTCGACAACTAGATCGGCCGTCCGATACAACTGCACCGCCTGCTCGTGATTCATCTTTTCGATTCGCTTATATTCGAAGTCATATGACTTTTGCAGCTCTTGAATAGCCGCCTCGATGGCTGCCGTTCCTTTAAAATCCTGTTGTGTCGGAGCATGCACGATCAGCGGCCGGTTGACCTTTCGGCTCGGATACGCCGGGGTAAAGGGAGCAAGGTCGATAGAGATCGGTATGACATGCACCTTTTTGTAGTAGGACTGGACATAAGTGTATACTTCATAATCCTGAACGATGGCTTCATCCACATATTGGGTAATGTTGATCAATCGTTGATCGATCACCTCGTTTGGGGGGGAGTCCCCCGTAAAGACGTAAGGATTATTTTCCCGTGCCTGCTCATGAAAACGGACATCGTTGCCCCAGTGATGCATGACCACTTTTTTGCCTTTATCTTTAATCATCTCTAGATCCTTATAATCTTTGAGCAGACTGGTTGCATAATGGAAATGAAATACGTCATAAAAATTAATGAGATGATGGCTCGTATGCGCGAGCTCCTCTCCCGTTGTATTTATCAAGTGATCCTTGTATCCCAAATAGGTATGAAACGTGTTATAGCCTGAAGCAAGGTGCCCCCGCTTTTTCAATTCCCCACACATAATTCCCATTTGTCCGGCAATTTCCAGCGTCCCGTGAAAAATTCTCATTTCAGCAGCTCGCCCCCTCTTCTCCACTGATCCGTCTTCCTAAGACCTGAGGCCAGATCTACATTTGGTTTCCATCCAAGTGTTTTCTGCAGCAGACTGGAATCCAAAGACCGGCGGTGTACAATATCCACTTTTCGCTTCGGGTGCCAGGCAAAGGCCAGTTCAGACTGTTCGGCAATTTCGGAGATGTGATCGGCAAGCCGGGCCACGCTAGTTTCTATCCCTGTACCGACATTAAACACCTTGCCGATCGCTTCGGAATGGATCCCCGCAGCCATCAAGGCATCGATCGCATCGTCGATATAGGTATAATCGCGCGTATTCGTCCCGTCCCCGAAGATCGTGAATGGTTTCCCAAGCTCCGCCTCCTCGAAAAATTTGGCCACGACCCCGCAGTACGGATTCGTTGTCAACTGGCCGGGACCGTATACGTTCGACAAACGGAGCACCGAAACCGGCAATTGATGCATCTTGAAGTAAACCTGGCAATAGTGCTCCATTGAAAACTTGCTCGCGGCATAAGGAACCGTTGTTTGATGCCAACTCTCCGGGGTAGGATATAGTTCCGCATTTCCGTAAACCGAAGCGGTGGACGTATACACAAACCGCTGCAAATCGGGACATAAGCGCTTCACCTTTTGGAGCAGCAAATAACCTCCATACAAGTTAACATGGTAGTCGTCGTCCATATTTTCTGCAGACATGACGAGATTTCTGCAGGCCAGGTGAAAAATATGGGTTGTTCCCGGAAGCACCCGTTCCAGCAGTTCATCGTTAACATAAGACGTCTCGTGGAAGGTGATCCGGTCCGAGACCGGAACGTTCTCGCGCCGGCTTGTCGAGCAATCGTCGATCACCGTAATGTGTTCGGAAACGGGAAGCAATCTAAGCAATAACTGGGAGCCTATGAATCCGGCCCCGCCTGTTACCAGCACCCGGCCAAAGGAATGACTCATAGGCCTCCCTCCAGATCCGCCATCATTTCCGTAGAAAAAGATGTTAATGGCATTTGTACGCTGCGTCCTTTCAGAGCCGAATCGTATAAAGCAAAGATTAGCTCGAGCGCCCTCTTTCCTTCCTCAGCATCGATCAGTCCGGCTTCCGCCTTACTTGAGGCCGCGTTGATAAACTGTTCGTACATTCTGACATGCTCCTCCCCGGCAGGGTCCATAACCGGTTTGGGGGCATTGGGATCCGAGAAAGACCATTTGCGGATTTCATCCAAACGGATGCCACCGATGCTTACCGTTCCTTTTTCCCCGAATAAGGTAATGCTGTTATCGTAATTACCGGGATAAGTTACAGTATTGGCTTCAACAATCCCGATCGCGCCGCCTTTAAAATTCACGATCCCGGCAGCGACATCCTCGGTTTCCTTCATAAGCAACCCCCGCTGCAAGCTCCCGAAAGCCCTTATGCCGTCGCCCAAGTACCATTGAAGAAGATCGACGAGATGGATTCCTTGGTTCAGCAGCATCCCTCCATCCTGTTCCCATGTTCCTCTCCAAGGGGCCGCTTCATAATAAGCGGCGGACCGCTGCAATCTCATTGAAACGACGCCAAGATACAAGGTTCCCATCATACCCGAATCGATCAATTCCTTCACTTGGGTCATTATTTTTTTGTATCTTAACTGATGGCATACTTGCACGATGACCTCATGCTTACGAGCAAGGCTTACGATGTTCTCCGCATCTTGCAGAGATAGTGCCATCGGCTTTTCGAGCATGACGTGCTTGCCGCTTTGGATCGCCTCGCCGGCAAGCTTGGCGTGCAAGGCCGATGGGGTGGCGATAATGATCGCCTGAACCTGCGGGTCGTGCAGGATCTGTTCCATTTCCGTATATTTGGTCACATCTCCCTTGTATCCGGATAATTCAGCATATTCTTCCTCTGCTGCAGCCATGCGTTCCGGCTGAACGTCAAACAAAGCTGTGAGTTCAGCGCCTTCGCACATGGCCAGCGACCTAACGTGCCGATCGGCAATTCTTCCACAGCCGACCAAACCGAATTTGATCATGACGAGGTTTCCCCTTTCACCGTACGTAAAGCGGCGATCACTTGATCCTGCTCCTCTTCGTAAAGGAAAGCGCCCATAGGCAGGGCAAATAACTCAGACGAAAGCCGTTCCGAGACCGGAAAGTCGCCTGGTCCGTAATTAAGATGACCGTAAACTTCCTGCAAGTGCAGAGGACGGGGATAGTACACGCTGGATTGAATGTCGTGATGTTTAAGAGCCTCCAGCAGTTCCTCTCTCTGCGGCGATTCTACGCAAAACAGATGGTAAATATGATTCCGATCCTCCCTTTCCGGCGAAATCACCAGATCGGGTAAGTCCTTTAACGCTTCGCGGTAGCGCACGGCCAGGCGCATCCGTTCCTTATTCCAATCATCGATTTTCGTCAGAGCGATGCGAAGGATGCCTGCATGCAATTCATCCAGACGGCTGTTATAACCGAGGATAGTATGATAATACTTCTTATCGCTTCCATGCTGACGAAGGATTCGAACCCGACGGGCAAGCTCGTCATTAGAAGTAACGATCAGACCACCGTCACCGACAGTGCCCAAATTCTTGGTCGGAAAGAACGAAAAGCACGCTGCATGGCCGATGCTTCCGACACGGCGTCCCTTATACTCCGCACCAAATGCCTGGCACGCATCCTCAATAACCTTCAGGCCATGCCGGTCTGCGATAGCCATGATTTCGTCCATATCGGCGGACTGGCCGAATAGATGAACCGGAATGATTGCTTTCGTGGCCGGCGTTATTTTCTCTTCGATACGGATAGGGTCTATGCAATAGGTATGGTGATCAATATCGGCAAATACCGGAATGGCGCCGACCCGGGATATGGCTTCCGCCGAAGCGAAAAACGTGAACGGGGTCGTAATTACCTCGTCCCCGGGGCCAATCCCCAAAGCGTCCAGCGTCAGAACCAAGGCATCCGTACCGTTGGCGACCCCGATCGCATGCGTTACCTGTAAGTAGGCGGAAATTTCGCTCTCCAGCTTCTTGACGTTCGGGCCTAGCACATACTTTCCTGATTCAATGGTTTCGGTCATTGCCGCCACCATTTCGGGCAGGATCGATTGAAATTGGCGGACAAGCGGTACTAATTCAATCATAGAACGATACCTCTCTTTTCCTTTATGAATTGTTCTACCCCAGGCCAAAGTCGCTCCAGTTCATGGGAAAATGTATGCCTGGACATTACCTTGGTTCTCGCCTTGCGGCCAATGGCGGTCCGTTCCTCCGGATGCTTCAAGTAGTACCGGGTTAATTCCAACGTCTCATCCTGCCCCGACGAAAACACGATCTCTTTCTCATGCTCGAACAACCGCTCCAACTCTTCCGTCCGGCTGGCGATCATGAATGCCCCGCAGCCGAGAATTTCAAACGTACGCTGGGTAACCTGGTCCCGAGCATTTTGTACGCCAAGCATAATTTTGCTATCATGATAAACTCTTGCTGTTTTCTTATACGGCAAAAATCCGTGGATGCAAGAAGACGGCAGAGCCATGCCAAATTCTTGCTTGAGCAGCGTTGCGTTCTCATTCCAGTTCCCCCCCCAAACATGGACATCCTCAGGTGAGGCAACCAGAGGAAACAACAGCTCTTTCAAGCTGTCATAACGATAAGTTCTCGTTTCCAGATGCGTCGTCCCGACAAAAGCAATATCATACCGTTCAGAACCTGTCGCCGGTTTTTCCGGGAAAAGACGCGGGTTAAAAGCAAAATTCAGAAACTCCGACATGATCCCCTTATCGTGATACAGGGGTACGCAATCCGGATGAATCGTCCAGACCATGTCGGGATTAAGGCGCTGAACCGCTATTTGAGACAGCCTTTCAAAATGAATTTTGTCTTCCGTAGCCCAGTAAATTTGAACCAATCCGTATTTCTCACACCAGTCCGGAATGACCTCCAACGGAAACTCGGCCATCGGTTTATCATAACCGACAGTAATCAGGATCTCGGGCTGAAAATAATCAATCGCCGCTTCAACTTCTTTCGGGTTCCAAGACGACTGAAAATACAGTTTGTGGCCAAGCTGGCTTAGGGCATCGCCTAGGCTGTTGATATAGCATGACAGATGATTCAAAAAAAAGATTTTTCGCGGTTCCAAAGAAGTTCTCTCCTCCCGTTAAACCCTTTTTCCAGCGAAACTCTCTGCTACATTAACTTATGGCAATAGCCGAGGAATGACACGGCAGATACACAAGTACAAGCCTTAAAATTCGGGCGAATACCTTACTTTGGATTCCATGCACCGAGGATGTTTTGGCCTAAAAAAGTAGGAGACATAAAAAAAGGCCCTCTCTAAAGGGCATAAACACCTTTCGAGAGAACCTCCTTTTTAATAAAGGATTATAAGCGAATCTGAGTCTGGTTTCTAAGCAGGTTCTGCAAATTCCCGAGAAGCGCGTTTCCATTCAGGTTGAATGCTCCAGCAAAGTTTCCGAGAACCGAATTGAGCTGATCGTAGAATGGGCGAATTTCAGAAAGGGCTGTTTGCGGGTTAACATTCGGATCCTTAATCATGTTATGAATGCGATTCAGTTGATTCGTAAGATCAGTCAGAATTTGCGGGCTAAGTCCCGCTGCAGCTGGAGACGTACTGGCTGACTCTTCGCGTGCAGCAGATGCAAGCGCTGTTTGAAGCTCTTTTCTCTGCTCATCATCCAGGTTTAATGCAGCCATTTGCTTTTGGAATTGAGCTAACGATTGCGAATCGCCACCACCGCTTTGGACAGCATCCGTATTTGATTGAAGCTCTCCAAGAGTTCTGAACAGTTTGCCAACCGGATGATTCTCATTCTGTACAAATCCTTGCAGCATTGTAGAAATCTGCTGCAGTCTGGTTTCCAAATCATTCATCCGTAATCCCTCCTCTCTCGCTGCTATTCTATGCATAAAACGAACTCGTGCTTGGATGAATACATATTTTTTAAATTTAATAGTCCCTTAGATTTTTGCCAGGTTCGTAGTTCTTCATTACACCATATGATGCCTATGAACGAACAGCTATCTTCATTGAATTGAACAATAATTAGCGACGGAAGGGAGGAAATAATGGAATGGCGCTCGACAAGCCGGGACCGTCACCCAGTTTCTGGAAAGGGAAAAAGGTGTTTTTAACCGGGCATACGGGATTCAAGGGAACATGGTTGAGTTTGTGGTTGCACTCCTTGGGCGCACAAGTTACCGGATATTCTCTTAAACCTGCCACCGAGCCCAGCATTTACGAGATTTGCCGAATGGATGAAACTATCGCTTCTTATTATAGTGATGTCCGTGAACTTGATTCCTTGTCGGCGGCGCTGTGCAAGACGGATCCGGATATCGTCATTCATATGGCCGCCCAACCGCTCGTCCGGGAATCGTACGCCGATCCGGTTACTACATTTGAAGTTAATATCATGGGTACCGTTCATTTATTGGAAGCAGTAAGGCAGGCAACCGAAAACGGTTCGGCGATCTCGGCCGTCATTAATGTCACATCCGACAAGTGCTACGACAACCGGGAATGGGTTTATGGATATCGTGAAATCGACCGACTGGGCGGTGCGGATCCCTATTCCAGCAGCAAGGCCGGATCTGAGATCATCACCGACAGTTACCGGCGCGCATTCTTTCACCCCTCGGGTTCTGCGGATCCGATCGTACCGGTTGCCACCGCGAGAGCCGGCAATGTGATCGGTGGAGGAGACTGGAGCAAGGATCGTCTGGTTCCGGACGGTGTCCGAGCCATTTTAAAGAATCAGCCGATCCGGTTGCGTAATCCGAAGGCGATCCGTCCTTGGCAGCATGTTCTCGAGCCATTGTCAGGATACCTACTGCTCGCGCAACTGTTAACGGAATCTAAAGCTAAATTTGCGCGGGGATGGAATTTCGGCCCCGACCATGCAAGCTCAGCTTCCGTGGAACAGCTTGCGGGTATCCTGTGCGAGGAATGGGGGGAAGGGGCAGCCTTCATCAGCGAAATGAACGGAGCACATCCCCATGAAGCCAAATATCTGAACCTGGACAGTTCCATGGCCAGACAGGAACTCGGCTGGCGACCGCGCTGGAGTCTCAGCACCGCCGTAGCCCATACCGCGGCCTGGTACAAAGCCTGGCACCGGCAGGAAGACATGAGAGCCTTCAGCCTTCAGCAAATCAACGAATATTTGAAGGGGGGAGAGTAGGATGATCATTCAGCCTTGCAAATTGCAGGGGGTTTACGAAATCATCCTCCGCCCCAACCATGATCACCGCGGACACTTCACACGCATCTACGACCGTAAGATTTTTACGGAGCACGGATTAACCGGAGACTGGGTCCAAGAGAACCGGTCTTACTCGCAAAGAAAAGGCACGATTCGCGGGCTGCATTTGCAGCACGGGCCCTTCTCGGAGACCAAGCTGGTCCGGGCCACCCGGGGAGCGATTTTCGATGTGTTCGTCGATTTGCGCCCCGGCTCCCCAACCTACGG
>DJTQ01000148.1 GCA_002439285.1 Paenibacillaceae bacterium UBA6304 | reverse complement strand
TTATGCTTGACGAACCGACAAACCATTTGGACATTCAGACGTTAACGTGGCTGGAGGATTACCTTCGTAATTATTCCGGCGCCCTGCTCGTCGTTTCTCATGACCGCTACTTCCTGGACCGCCTCGTAACGGCGATCGTAGAAATCGAGCGCCATCAATCCCGCAGATATACCGGCAACTACAGTCGCTATATCGATCTGAAAGCCGCGGAATACGAAAGTCAAATGAAGATGTACGAGAAACAACAGGATGAAATTGCACGAATGGAATCTTTTATCCAGAAGAATATCGTACGAGCCTCAACTACGAAACGTGCGCAAAGCCGCCGGAAAGCACTCGATAAGATGGAAGTCTTGGATCGGCCTCTTGGCGACCTGAAGAAAGCCAGCTTTTCTTTCGAGGCCGAGATCGTAAGCGGCAAAGACGTGCTTCAGGTCGATGACCTGAGTTATGGCTTTGAACCCGGTTCATCCCCATTATTCCAAAACGTATCCTTTAGCCTGCGCCGCGGAGAAACCGTTGCCCTAATAGGCCCGAACGGGATTGGGAAATCCACGTTGCTAAAGATTTTAACCGGAGATCTAGCGCCTACTGCCGGCTCGATCGCCTGGGGGTCCAAGGTTAAGGTTGGTTATTATGACCAGGAACAAAGCCATCTAAACCCGCAAAACACCGTGCTTGAGGAAGTCTGGAGCGCATTCCCCTATATGGAAGAGGCCCGAATCCGCAGTGTGCTCGGCAATTTTTTGTTCAGCGGCGAAGATGTTCTTAAGAAAATCTCTGCCTTAAGCGGCGGAGAAAAGGCCCGAATCGCTCTATCCAAGCTTATGCTGCAAAAAGCCAACGTCCTGATCCTTGATGAGCCTACCAACCATCTGGATCTGTTCAGCAAGGAAGTGCTCGAATCAGCGCTGATCGATTATGACGGCACCCTGCTGTTCATTTCTCATGACCGTTATTTTCTGAACAAAATGGCGGAACGCATCGAGGAATTACATCCGGGCGGTGCAGAACATTTCCTGGGTAATTATGACGACTACTTGGAGAAAAAGCAGGAATTGCAGGAACTGGCCGCAGAACAAGCAACTACTGAGGGACCGAAGCCGGGGCTGCAGGATCGAAATTCGGATGCAGAGGCTTTTGCCGGAAAGACGGGAGCTGCAAATTACGAAGCGGATAAACAAGCCAAGCGTCAAGAACGGGCGCGCCTCCGGAGACTGGAACAACTGGAAGAGACGATCGCCCGACTAGAGAGCGAAATTGCTGAATTAGAGGCGGAATTAATGCTGCCCGAGATCTATCAAGACTATGCCGCTCTACAACAACGCCAATCCGTAATCGAAAGTAATAAATCAGAATTATCATCTGCTTATGAAGAATGGGAAACCTTGGCCGCAGAATAATTTCATAAAAAGTTCAAATTGGCGATTCTTTTCTTTATACACATCATTATCCACAGCAAACTTGCTGGCTTATCAAAAAAAACGACCCTTGAGGTCGTTTTTTTTCGGGATTTTACGATCGTTTTATAAAATTGTAGAATTTATCCACTAAGTTATGCACATTATCCACAATTTTCAGAAAATAATGACTCGTTTTTCGGAATCCGCCTCCATTCGTTGGCAGGCAAGCTTTCAAGCTATTTTCAAAAAACAGCATCCTGGTTCACGTTAATTTTGTCCACAACTTGACAGGAGTACTTTTTTACCCCATTCCCAAGTGATTGTTCTCTTCGCAGGAAATTTCCCAGGCCCTTAGTTCATAGTTCTCAGTTCCTGATTTCACGAACGGGTCACGCTCCGCCAAAGCTCTGGCTTCTTCCAAATCTGCAGCTTCTATGATGACCATCCCTCCGGGGAAATGTGCAAAAGGACCGCACATCACTAATTTCCCCATCGTTTGCAATTCTCTTAGATAAGCGACGTGGCTGCGGATTAAATCCTCGTTGAAGCTCTTTCCGGGATTCATCGAAAGCAGAATCACGTACTTCATAAAGTTTGGTTCACCTGCTGAAATTTCCATCAATTTTCAAGGTTCCTTTCTTCTGATACTTATTTCCCAAACCGAAAAGTCAAATCATATGAAACTGAATTCCGCAAAGGAATCCATTCGAATGACCTATTGTCATTTCAACAAAAAAACACAATTATATAGGGATTCAACAAATTCTGTAAAAAAAGGAGAGTATGAAATGAAGCTGGTAAAAATCGTTTCCCTGACAGCATTAGGGGCTAGTTTAGCTTTTATAGGAGGATGCCAATTATTTGGTGCCGCTGAAAGCTCATCATCCTCTTCCGCGTCCGCATCCTCGTCAACACCCTCTTTCCAAGAATCCTCTTTGCCGGGAGGTGGAGTCGCTTTCCCGCAAAATGAACGGATTCATCTGTCGACAGATCAAAAGTGGATCGCTTCTGAAGGGCATCTGTCCGATCTAATCCGATTGCAATGGACTGCGGAACGGGCCAAGCCGGCAATTTCCTGGGCTGATGAAAATGGAGTCGATAAAACCGCCATCGTCTCGCATAACAAAGCTAACAATCCGGAACAACACGATCACAAGCATATATCGATTGAAACTACGATGTCTCCCACAGGGGAAAACAAGGATGAGTTGTTTACCCGTTTCGAAATCCCTTATGATACCGACGTCGCGGAGATACGCACTCACTCTTCCAATTTTAATGTCATGGACGGGATTCTCCGAGTAGCGGCTGAAGGCAAGCGAGATATTGAATTTGCCAAAACCGGCAAGGACAATGCTACAACTCCGCTTTGGACCCTGCGTACAGACAGCGGGGAAAAGGACGGGAATAACGGCGCGAATTTTAACATTATCCGTTATGATGACAAAGGCGAGCCCATAGATAGTGCAGTGACCGTAAGCCGCAACGATGGTAACGTCGGTATCGGCACCAATGCCCCCGAGAGCAAACTTGATGTCGCCGGCGACAGCATTCGTATCCGTGAATCGAAGACACCCGATTCGGCCAATTCTCCGGGGAACCAAGGGGATATGGCCTGGGACGAGAACTATGTTTACATTTGTGTAGCGAAAGACACCTGGAAGCGGACAGAACTTAAGTCATGGTAATACCGTCCCCGCTTCCACTCTCAAGCTCATAATAATCCCTTGCAGATGGAAGTAACGTCACTATTAGAATGACCAAGGCAAGCAATATATAAATAATATGAATCACCGACGTCTCTTTGATAATATACAGCTGCACCATAATCCAAATGATCAAAGCAAATGCCGTATAAAGGGAGAATGTCCAGGACCATTGCATCGGCCGGAACAAATTAAGTCTCTCTCCCAGCGGCCACGCTTGTCGTCGCAGCAATGACACCATAATTCCCAGCGGGCCGATCCCCAGCACGATTAAAAGAATAATGCCGGGGAACAAAAAGTCGGAAAAGAGCGGAACCTTCATCATATCCGTCGGCATCCCAATCATCTGCCCGCTGGGATCTATAACTAAAGCTCCTCCTCCAAAAACCGCACCGATCCCTAAAAAGCCATGCAACACAATCAGCAACTTTACGGAAAACGGCATTTTCTTTGCTTCTCTCATACCTATTCACTCCTTCATTTCTAACTGTGAATAAAATCACTAAAGTATACAAAAAAGATGAAACCCGTTGCTGGTCTCATCCTCGTTGTTATTTTCCACATTATCATAGGTTTCACCCGTATGAAAGTTATTTATCACTCAACTTGAATGTGGCCGGCAACACAGGTAGAATATACAGAAAAAAGTCGGTGATCCTCGCCGTGATTGAAAGTGGGTTTACCTGTCATGAGCTGCAAAGCATTTAACAGCATAACCGAACTCGTTGGCAGTACTCCTGCTGTAAAGTTAGGGCGTTTGACAGGAGACCAGGACGCCGATGTATATGTCAAACTGGAATATTTCAATCCTAGCGGCAGTGTAAAAGACCGCGCAGCGGCCCACATGATTGCCGAAGCGGAGAGATTGGGCCTGCTGGAGCCGGGAGCCACCCTTATTGAGCCTACGAGCGGCAATACCGGTATCGGTCTTGCTATGAATGCAGCGGCAAAGGGATATAAGGCGATCTTGGTCATGCCGGATAATATGAGCCTGGAGCGGATCAATCTGCTCAAAGCCTACGGCGCGAAAGTAGTCTTAACTCCCGCATCCAAACGCATGCCCGGCTCGATCGAGAAAGCATTGGAGTTGCAGAGTCGGATTCCAGGTAGCTTCATTCCCCAGCAATTTCAAAATCCGGCTAATCCCGAAATTCACCGGCTGACCACGGGACCGGAAATCCTCCGGCAAATGGATGGCAGGCTGGACGCGTTTGTCGCCACCTCCGGAACCGGGGGCACTATTACTGGCACCGGTGAATACTTGCGTGAACATCTGCCGCAAATCGAAGTGGTCGTTGTCGAACCGAAGGGCTCCCCTGTCTTATCCGGGGGACAGCCTGGCCCGCATAAGCTGGTAGGCACCAGTCCCGGATTCATCCCTCCCATCCTGAATACCGGTGTTTACGATGGAATCGTGCAGGTTGAGGATAAGGATGCCCTCGATACGGTACGCCGGCTCGCCGCCCAAGAAGGCCTTCTCGTCGGCCCGTCTTCCGGTGCGTCCGTCTGGAGTGCACTTCAATTGGCCCGGAGGCTCGGAAAGGGAAAACGGATCCTATGCATCGCACCGGATACCGGAGAGAGATACCTTAGCTTGGGCTTATTCGACTGAACGATAATCAATGTACTCAGGATTCAGCCTTTATCTGCGGTTTTCCGCTATCCATCCGGCTGCGTAATCAACCAGAGCTTTTTGCGGCATTAGCATGGCGGTCGCACCGGCAATGTTGCCGCGCAACACTTGGCCGGTAGTCCGTTCAAAATCCGCCCCGATCTTATCGAAATCGCCGGAGTCGGTCTCAATATCACGAAACCGGACCCACTGCCGCTGGCCGCCTACGATCATGGGGGCGCTGCTGCCGGTTTCTTGTTTGCCCGGATAGTCCGCACGGTATTCGGCCAGATGAAGCGAGGTGTTGTTAGCATGTCCTACACCAAGCAGCAGGACCCAGCCCTCCGCCTCATAGATCCTAGCCAATGGGGATTGCTCTCCAAGTCCGTAATCCAGACCGTGGCGGTCGGTAATCAGATCGGCATTAACGCCTCTGGCGGCAAAAGAGACATGCGGGTGTCCGCTTCGTTTCACCCCGTGCTGTTTGCGAAACAGTTCGGGAATGATGCCCATATGCCATAAGGGCGTCAGATCCGGATCATATGGCGGCATCTGCTCCCGGATCGTGTCCCACCACTCGGCCGGAACGGGCGGATTCTCCCATCCGCCGGGATCGCTCAGATCGTTCGAATGCGTCGGAACCACGATCGTCCCTGTGTCACCGACGGCTTGTTCCAGCGCCAGAATAACGGCGACCGGTCCCCCGGCGACCCATTTTCCGAGCGATTTAAAAGAAGAATGGACGAGCAGTGTCATCCCTTCCCTTACGCCCAGGGCCGCGAAGTCGGCCCGCAGCGTGTCTATAGTAATGAGTTCTCCTCGAATTGGTTCCATATACAACTTCCCCTTCTCACTTTCTCTAGTCCCGTTTTTCCTTTGTTCTCCGCCCACTGAATCAAAGTGTCCCGGTCTCCCTCATAATGGAACAACGGTACACCGTACCCGCAGGAGGTCTGAACCTCGCAAACGGATATGAATCATTTGACGAACTCCCTGGAGCCGTGGAAAAGATTTCTATGCTTTTCGGCTTCGCATTCCGTGCAAAATTTGAACACCGCTCCCGTTGGATTCACTTAACTGCTTATATTCCAGAGAATCCACGCCATAGATAGCAATTTTTCCCACCTCCTCGTAATGGACCCCCCAACCGTATTTCTTCGGAAGCGCAGAAGCGCGAAGACAAGCATGTTTTTTCGCAAACAACTCGTCCCGGATCTCCTGACCACGCCGCCCCAGTTCTTCAGCAGAAATTTGCTTATGCCGGATGTGCGTCTCAAACAGCAACTCGGGATAATCATATTTATAAGGATATTCAGTCAACAACTCGTACTGAATTAAATGAACCGGTTTGGTTTCCTTTGCCGAAACCGGCACAATCCCGTTGGTGGCGGGACAATCGGGCGACACTAAAATGAACGTATTTTGATAACTCATGCATTCACAGCTCCTTCCCTTCCTGCTTCGAGCAGCGGTTCGTACATCATCAACGCGTGGTTCTCCGTTACGTATTCGTCCTTGATCAATTCGCCTTCCCGATTAAAGATTTTCCGAAAAATCAGATTGTGCCGGATATGACCGCCCCAGTATTCCCGGGTGATTTTATGTTCTTGTTCATATACCTCATAACGATGCAGCGGCATGTTAGTTGATCTAAGTTCTCCAACCAGATCGTGTTCATTTAAGTAAACATGAATCTGGTAAGGTTCTTCTGTTGGATTATGCAACTGTAAATCCAGATAATTATAAGAACAGGTCGCGCCGCTTCCAAAAGGCTGGGTGCGCCCCGAATCCGGAAATACATCGTAACTATGGCGATGACGTTCCTTCACTTCAAGCGGGGAGTGCAGCGCCATCCAGTACAGAAGATTCGTAAGCTGGCACAGGCCGCCTCCAATACCTTGTTTATATTTTCCGTAATGAAGCACCATGCCGGGGACATAGCCCTTTCTTCGACTCGGCTTGCCAACCGTTCGCCAGAAGGAAAAGGTCTCACCGGGCTGAATCGTCAGTCCGTCCATCCGCTTGACCGCAAGCTTCAAATTGATAATCTTGTTGTGCTGCAGTTGCATATCTACATCCTTTAATTGTCGGAGCAGAATACTACGATGGGTCGCCACCTGATGGGAGAGGAGCTCTTCATTCCTTTTAATCATGAATCTCTCGCTGCCAAACCACCAAGTACCATAACGTCTAAGCCGGTAATACCTCGTTCCCAGCCATACTCTTGCTTTGGATCTTTGCACGGGTTTCAGCGAATGGAACAGATTCATATCAATCTCCCCCCCATTACAGCACTAGAACATTAAACATTATCTATGATTGTTGCGGTGCGGTGTGGTTTCCAACATTATACACAGGTTATCTGTAAAAAAAGAAGTAAGAAATTTAAGTTATTCAGCGAGGAACGATTCAACTTATTTACGATTCACTCGTTTTAGTGAAATACCTGGAAAACCTCCAGTTAAATAAGTGAAGGCTCTTGTTTCTGTTTATTTACGGGCATGATTTTCAGCTAATTTGTAAAATGTAGACAAGACAACCGCATCTCCGCCTCCCAATCCCCCTAAAGAACAAAAAAACGGATGGACCAGGAATTCAAACTCACTCCCGCATCCAACCGTTTATAGTTCAACATCAAATCAGGATTGCACCGGAGCTTGTCCGGCCTTGCTCTTTGCCAGCTTCAAATAACCGTGCACATTAAGCATCTCGCTATCATCCTCGAAACGAAGTCTCATACCTCCGGAGGCCTCCAGCATATAGGACCGAAGCGCTGAGGCACCGCCGCCCAGTACATAGAAGCACTCGATATCCGGATATTTTCTCCACCGTTTACGGATGAGGTCGACCAGCTTTTGCGCAGCGCGGCTAAAGTACATGTCCACGATCGGACGAATGTCGGCCTTGCCTTCGCCGACCCGTTGCACTGTGAATTCCCGATTTCTTATCCTCCCGATCAGCTTCGCTCGGCTCGGAAAATGATATCCATACTGGTCTTCGACATCCCTGATGATAGAGTCTAGATATCCCGCCAGCCCGAATTGCTCTCCGGTACTGAACTGGTTATCGATATTCATCCGTTTAACAACCGGGAAATCCGTCGTTAATGCTCCAATCTCACAGATGCCGATGCAGCCGTTATGTATCTCATCACTTTTTACCTGCAATTGCTCATTGGTAGCAAGATGGTACAACGCGGCAGCCC
>DJTQ01000144.1 GCA_002439285.1 Paenibacillaceae bacterium UBA6304 | reverse complement strand
TCTTCCCCTGTCCCATTCAGGATTTGAAAGACTAATCTTCCCCATAATTGCCGGTTGTCTCGCCCCCGTTACTCCGGGCAGATTGTTCGGCATCTTCGCAAGTGTATAGTCGGCAAGCAAAGCAAACGCCACAGCTTCCTTCGCTTCACTGCTAAACCCGAGTTCTTCCTGGGTCATCACCTTGACGCCGAATGAGCCCATTTCCGCCTTTAATCCTTCCATGAGCACCGGGTTATAGCTCCCTCCGCCTCCGACGATTAGCGCATCAGCGGAATAGTGTTCCCGAACATAGCGGCAGTACGCCTCACCGATGGACCAGACAGTAAGCCGGGTGACCGTCGCCACTAGGTCCGCATCAGCTAACCCGAACTCTTGTTGATATTGCATCAACTTGTCGACATAAGCTGCCCCGAAGAGCTCCCGGCCCGTGGATTTGGGCAGGCTTCGACTATAATAGGGCTCCTGCTTAAGCAGCCTCAACAAGTCGGGATCCGGTTGACCACCACGGGCGATAGCCCCGCCGACGTCCATCGTCTTCGCGCCGTGCGTCAGGCGCGTGACCACGCCGTCAATCAGCATGTTCCCCGGGCCGGTATCAAAAGCATAGACTTCTTCCGCCGTACAACCGGCCGGGATGACCGTCATATTGCCGATCCCGCCGATATTCTGCAGCAGTAGGGTCCGCTCCTTCTCCCCGTACAGCAAGTACTCGGTAAACGGAACAAGCGGAGCCCCCTGGCCGCCGACGGCCATGTCGGCCACCCGGAAATCCGATACACAGGGAATGCCTGTCCTGGCCGCAATGACGGCTCCTTCTCCGATCTGAACGGTAAAGCGAAGATCATATCCCTCCATCGTCCCCGCTTCCGGCGAGTGATACAGCGTCTGCCCGTGAGAGCCGATGAAGGCGATGTCCGCCGGCGTTAACCCCGCCTTGGCAATCACCGAAAGTGCCGCTTCCGCAAACAGTTCGCCGAGCCAGACGTTCAATCGCCCGACCCGGTCGATCGTCGCCACGGCAGGATCGAAAAGGGCAAAGATTTCCACCCGGACCGATTCCGGATACGGCGTATTTCCAAATGCAACCAGCTCCACCTTTCTCTTTCCTCCTGGTTTCCCAGTGATTCTGACCACGGCAGCGTCCATGCCGTCCACGGATGTGCCGGACATTAGGCCGACCGCATAGCGTGTCTCTTCGGCCGCCGGCAGCTTAATTCCACTCATCGTCTATCACCCCTTCACCGCTCCGACTGTTACTCCCTCCAGGAAGTATTTTTGCAGGCTGAAGAACAGGATGAACATCGGGAGTGCCGAAATCGTCGCTCCGGCCATCATCGGAGCAAAATAAGTCGTATTGGCAAAACGGAAGTTTTTCAATCCGACCTGGATCGTCTGCATATCCATCGTATTGGTCACCAGGAACGGCCAGAAGAACGTGTTCCAACTTTCCATAAAGGTAAGAATCGCCATGACCGCCATCACCGTTTTGGACAAAGGCACGATGACTCTAATGAAAATCTGCAGTTGGTTACATCCTTCGACTTTGGCGCATTCCAGAATTTCGGTAGGAATGGAAGTCATAAATTGTTTAGCGAGAAAGATGTTATAGACGGTAACGAGGCCCGGCATAATTAAGGCGCGATACGTATTTTCAATTTGAAAAACATTGACAATCAGGATATACAGCGGAACTTGCGTGACCTGATAGGGAATCATCATGGCACACAGCAGAACGAAGAAGAGCACAGTCCGGCCCTTGAAGCGGATTTTGGAAAAGGCATAGCCGGCCAGTGTTGCAAACACCACATTGGATATCGTAACGCAGCCAGCGACGATCAGCGAATTTAACAGCCAGCGGTAGGAATGTTCACTGTAATCGAAGAAAAACTTGTAGGAATCGAGCGATATTTTACTTGGCCACAGCGAATAGCTCAAAGCCCCAGCCTCTACCGGATCGCCGAATGAGGAAATAATCATGAAGTAGATTGGAAACAGCGTCGCCAGCGCAAAGAGCAGAAGAACGATTATTATCGTTGTATTACGGATGTATTTGATCGGTTTGTTGCCCGTGTGAGTGCTATACAACGCCATGGTTCATTCTCCTCTTCTCTAGTATTCCACGTCATTGCCCAGAAATTTGAACTGGATCAGAGAGATCCCGGCGATAATGACCGTCAGGATCAGAGACTGGGCCGCGGCTTCGCCAAACTCGAAGTATTTGAACGCATTGTTGAAAATGAGCAAACCGACCATCGTAGTGGCGTTATCCGGGCCGCCCCCTGTCATCAGGTACGCATTCTGGAACACCTGGAACGAACCGATAACGCCTGTGACAAGAAGAAACAGAGTTGTTGGTTTGAGACAAGGAATCACGATATACCACAGCTTTTGCAAAAAAGAGGCACCATCCAGTTCAGCCGCTTCATAATAACTGCCGTCAATGCCTAGTAATGCCGCCAAATAGATGATGATACTGGTTCCATGGCTCGACAGCCATGCCATCAGCACGAGGGAGAACATCGCCGAAGCGCTGGATCCGAGCCAATTCTGGTTGGAAATGCCGAACACCGCGAGTAACTGGTTCAGGACCCCGGAAGTCATCGGATCGAAGATCCACAGCCATACGACCGACAGGGCTACCCCTGAGGCGACCGCCGGCAAATAATAGACGGCTTTGAACGTCGTCTGCAGCCCTTTTTTCAAAGGAATAATCAGGATGGCAACGGCAAAGGAAAGGAACAACGAGACCGGCACGGTCAACACGGTGTACACGATCGTATTCTTGATCGATTTCCAAAACAGGGAGTCCTGGAAGGTGTTGACGTAGTTGTCGAATCCGATAAACACCGAGCCCAGCGGCCGATATTCCTGAAAGCTGATAATAAAGGCGCTGACTACCGGATAAGCCGTAAACATCGCATAGACAATCAGCGCAACCGCGATAAATGCATATGCCCAGCCGCCGTCTCCTTTCCATCTTCGCCTCTTTGCGGGTTTAACGATCTGTGTCTTTGCCAACTGAGCCATAATGTCCGAACCCCTTTTCATCACTTTTGCAAAAATGGACCGGATAGCCGCATGATGATCACACGACTATCCGCCGGGAGAGAACTAATCGTTCACGATGCCGTCTTCGCCAAAGTTTTTGATCGCTGCGGCTTTAACCGCTTCGTACATTTCTTCCGGTGAAATTTCATTCGCAAGCAAGGCCTGCAATTTAGGAATGATGACTTCGTCTTCCATTTTGATGGCCTTGGCGCCGAGCTCGACCGGAATGTCCGGGCGGGCCGGGTTGGCATGCGACAGAAGGGTTTCGACCGCGGCTACGTTGTCGGGGTTCCGATTCACGGTCATGCTCTCGGCGGCTTCCCGGCCTGACTTCGAAATATGAGCCGCAAACAGATCATTATTCGTCGTTGCCGCTACCTTACCGCTGGCCAGGAAGTAAGCCGCTTTCACCACATTGGCTTTGTGCTCGGCCGTAGGCTCTTTTTTGCCGCGAAAAGTTACATATCCGTCAACGACAGTGCTCGAGACCGGCTCCTCGCCAAGGAACGTTGGAACCGGGAGGACGATATACTCGACCGGGATGCTGCCTTGCACGGCGCTGCCGTCATTAGCTTTCAGCTTCTCGTTGTTCTGGTTGGCATTATTCTCGAAAGTAGCAAGCCCCTTCCCGGTGATCATCGTCTGCCCGGTCAGGAACATGTTCCAGCGCTTACCGGCATCCACAGAGCTGAGTTCCTTCGGCATCGAGCCGTCGTCGATCATGAGCCGAACCGCTTTTAACACTTCCAGGTAATTTTTACTCGTGTAGGCATACTTCAAATCTTTATTGAAGGAAGCAGGCATACCGGCATTTTTGATCAGAATGTTCAGATAATCCTTGGCGGTGACACCGGAGGTCGCAAATACGAAGCCGTACCGCTTGGTGACATCTCCCTCTTTAACGACGCCCTTCTTAATCGCTTCGCGGAATTCTTCGAAGGTCCAGCCGTTCTTTTGCACGTTTTTCCAATCGATGCCCGCAGCTTCAAGATACTCCTTGTTGCCGCCGATCGCGTGCACTTCCATATAAGCCGGGAAACCGAAGAGTCCTTCGCCGTTCTTCATATATTCGAGCGGAGCGGGATCAAAATCCGATACCATCTCCGTTGTTGCCGTATCTTTAATGTCCATCAGCATACCTTGCTGCACATATTTGGAGATGCCGTCCGAACCGATAAAGGCGATGTCGGGAGGGCTCCCGGCGTTAACCTGTGTGTCGAGCTTCTGCGTCATGTCTTCCCAGCTCGCCGGTTCGATCTTCAAGGTCAGATTCGGATAAAGCGCGTTGAAATCGCTTTCCATTTGCTTGAAATTGCTTTGATAATGGCCTGATACCGGTGGCAGGAGCGCGGTAATGGTATCTTTAGCCTCCGATTTCCCCGCATCCGCAGTCGGAGAGGCATCATTGCCTGTGTTCCCCCCGTTGCTGTTTTCTGAATTGCCGGATTTTGAACCGCATGCGGATAATGCCGTCAAGAGCATAAAAAGAGCCAATACGAAAGCCAGTACTTGCATTTTTCTTTTCATCAGAAAAATCCTCCCCCCGGGATATGTGACTAACCTACTTTATTGGTATTGCGAATGGCCAACTTCAAATTCCCCTCGTTCTCTTGGAGCGTTTGCTCCGCCTGCCTTGCGTTCAACCCGGTTTCGATCATGAGAATCGCCAGCTTGCAGCTCATCGAGGCCAGTTGCAAATAGTCGGCGGCCGTTTCGTCGTCCGCGCCCGTAGCGGCTTTAATGATGCGTAAGGATCGGTCATACAGCTTCTTGTTGTTAGCCTTTAAGTCCACCATCAAATTGTTGTACGTCTTGCCGAGCTTCACCATCGTGCATGTCGTAAGCATATTGAGCACCAGCTTCTGCGCCGTACCCGCCTTCAGTCTCGTCGAGCCCGTAATAAACTCCGGGCCCACGATGGGAGCAATGCAGATGTCGCAAACAGCCTCCAGCCTGGAGCCCTTGTTGTTAGCAACGCCGATCGTTACCGCTCCAAGCTCGGCAGCCCGTTGGAGTCCGGCGATGACGAAGCTTGCCGAGCCGCTCGCCGATATGCCGATGACGGCATCCTTTGCCGTGACGCCGAGTCGCTCGATTAAGGCAATCCCCTCCTCCGCACTGTCTTCGAATCCTTCCACAGCTACCCTTAAAGCCAAATCCCCTCCGGCGATATACCCTTGAACCAAAGATGGATCAACGCCAAAGGTTGGCGGACATTCAGAAGCATCCAGTACGCCAAGTCTCCCTGAAGTACCCGCCCCTATATAAAACATTCTTCCACCGTTCTTTAACAGATGGTGTAGAACATCCACCGCCTTCCCGATTTGTGGAATTTCCGCAGCCACTGCAGCCGGAACCTTGGCATCTTCCTGATTGAGCAGTTGCAGCATTTGCTCCGTCGTGCACTCATCGATCATCTGCGTGTTCGGGTTGATTCCCTCCGTGGTCAGTCCTGCAAAGTATTGTTCCATAGCTGATCCATTCTCCTCACTGAGGAACTGAAGGCCTCGTTTCTTGGTCTTATATTAAATGGTAACCGCTTTCATCGTCAATAGTTTTTGAAATAATATTTTATTATGTAATATAATTTTGTTTTTTTAATTCTTTTTCCAACAAAAAAAGACATCGGCCCCTCCTGGGGCGATGCCTGTTTTAAAGATCATGCGATTAGGCTTTCCGGCTGCGGTGCTTCCCGGCTAGAATGTTATGCGTCTTGGACAAATACTTCTTCACATTCTGATAATCCGCGCTGGCCACCCCGGCGAATAAAATGTCGATAACGGTCAGCATGGCGATTCTGGAGCCCATGGCCCCGCTGCGCATCGTTACCTCCGGTGTCGAGATGGCGAGCAGGATATCCGCTTTGTCCGCCAACTCGCTCTTGTTGTACCTCGTGATCGCTATCGTGGAGACATTGTTCTTCTTGGCGATTTCCAGCGTCTCCAGAATCTCCGCCGTATCGCCTGAATTCGATACGAAAATGGCCACATCGCCCTTACCCAGCAAGGTTGCCGCGGTAAGTTGGCTATGTCCATCCGTGTACGCATGGCAATACTTATTGATGCGTGAAAACTTCTGTTCCCCGTCCATGCAAATTAAACCTGAGGCGCCGATGCCGAAGAAGACGATCCGGCTGCTGGAGCGAAGCGCTTTGACGGCGCGTGCTACTTCATTGCGATCGATGACGCTCAGTGTATCTTCGATCGACTTGATATTGTTTCGGGAGATATTCGAAGTGATGGTGAACAGATCATCCCCCGGCTGAATGTCTGTATAAACGTCTTTCCGCTCTTCGTCCATGGAGCCTACCGCAGCGGAAATACTCACGATAAAGTTACGATACCCGCTGTACCCCATCGTCTTGCAGAACCGCAGCACGGAGGCGTCGCTCGTCTTGCTCTGCTTGGCTAAGCTCTTGATTGAGAGATGAGGAATTTCTTCCGTGTTAGCCAGTATATATTCGGCTACAAGTTTCTCTACCGGAGTTAAATTATCTTTCATTTCCCGGATTTTAATTAGAATATTATCGTTAATCGCCATTGACTTCCCTACTCACCCTATTCATCTCTAACTGATCTAACTGAGCTTGCACTCATATCTTAAGCCGTTTCACCGTAAAAGACAAGCAGGAATATAATAAAATATGGAAATCTTCACCGGTTTGTTGAAATTTTATTTCAAAGTATATTTATCATAATAAATTTTAATTCTGTTTATTATTGTCAGTTTTACAATCAGCATGCTATAATGGCCGCGATGAGATTTGGAATTTCACGTCATAACCCAAAGGATGGATTCTATGAGCGAAAAGTTGAAAATCTCCATTATCGGTTCCGGCAGCACCTATACACCGGAACTCATCGAAGGCATCATCCGCCGCAAACAAGTCTTACCGATCAGCGAGCTCGTGCTAATGGATATCGATGCACATAAGCTGGAAGTCGTTGGCAGGTTATGCGAAAGAATGATTCAGTCCGCAGGCCTCACCTGTCGGGTGACCCTCACGCAGGAGCTGGATGTCGCGCTGAAAGACGCCGATTTTGTACTTGGGCAGATCCGGGTCGGCAAACTTGCGGCTCGGGTTCTGGATGAGAGAATCCCGCTGAAATATGACCTGATCGGCCAGGAGACTTGCGGGATCGGCGGATTTTTCAAGGCCATGCGCACCATTCCGGT
>DJTQ01000145.1 GCA_002439285.1 Paenibacillaceae bacterium UBA6304 | reverse complement strand
CTCGGGCTCGGTATCGTCTATATCGGCGGGATCCGGAATCGGAGCGAAGAGGTCGCTGAACTGCTTGGCCTACCGGATCTGGCATATCCGGTGTTCGGCATGTGCGTCGGTTATCCCGACCAGGAGCCGGGGAAGCGCCCGCGCCTGCCGCAAGAGACGGTGCTGCATTGGAACGAGTATGATCGCGAGCGTTCGGAGAACGGCGTGCAGCAATACGATGAGGTTATGGTGAAGTACCTGCGGGAACGTACCGGCGGAGCAAAGGATACGCCATGGTCCGTATTGATGGCGGAGAAGCTTGCCCAACCGGCCCGGCTTCATATGCGGGAGTTCTTGCAGAAACGCGGGTTCGAATTGAAGTAATTTAGTTGTCTTATCACATGAGCGGATTGTCCATGATGAAGGATGAAAATAAACAGAGGCTGCCTTATAGGTTAGCCTCTGTTTGTGTTGCGGTATGGGGTTCTTCGCACTCTGTCGAGTCTTGAAGTCGGTTGCGGAATAAAAAGTATACGGCAGCAAATCCCGTTCCAGATAAGGTGAGCAGCAATCCACCAACTAGGCCTAACAGGCGGGGGGAGAGGACTTCCAGCAAGAATCCGCCCAGGAGCATCGCGGTTCCCATGATCGAATTTTGCATGGTGGCAAGCATCCCCATAAAACGCCCCTGCATCCGGTCCGGCACGATCGTCATCAGGAGTGTTTGATTGCAGGCGCTTCCTATGGAAGAGCATACGGCCATACATGTAAGCAGCACGGCCAGCAGCAAAAAGGAACCGCTTTGACTGATCAGCATATGACAGATCCCTTCCACTAACAACGTGAGGATGGCGGCAGCCCGGATATGACGGGCGAATTTACCGGTCAATCCCGATCCTATCACCAGCCCGGCGCCCAGGGCTCCGTATAGTATTCCGATGCCCAGATCACCCATATGGAAAACGTTAACCGCATACACACTGAGCAAAATGTTGAAGATTCCGTCCCCGATCGGCCAGACCGCAAAGATCATCAGCATGAGCCGCAGAAACGGGGAGCGGGAAAGCAGCTTCCGGAACGCGGCTGGAGTCGACGGTCTGGTTTCCCTAGTTCTTCGCCGCACAAAAGTGCGTTTCCATTCGCATCGGGGGATCTGGGTTGTTCTTCGGGAAACGGCGCTGGAGGACGATGGAATCTCCGGTTCAACAACCGGCCGGTGCTGTGATTTTTGAGCGCGCAAGGTTCCTTGAAGGATGGGCAGCCTGATCAGGATCACTGCGCAGGCCAGAAACGACAGCGAATTCAGGAGGAAGGTAGTCTCCACGCCGAGCAGCGAAGAAATCGCTCCGCCCGTCACGGAGCCGCCGATCAGCACAAGCCCGCCCAACACCTCTTCCAGGCTGTTAACGTGGAGCAAGTTATCTTTCCGCACCAGGCGCGGGATCAAGGACATGCGGGCCGGCGAATACAGCGCTTCGCCGGCTGCCAATAAAAACGAGGTCACGTAAATGATCCATACGTCACCGGCATCCCGGACAAACAGCGGCGACAAGGCGAAAGCTGCCCGAACCAGGTCCGTAGTAATCATGATGTGCTTTTTGGAGAACCGGTCTGCAAGCATGCCTCCCAAGGGGCCAAAGATCAGAAAGGGGAGAAGCCGGATGGCAAACGTGATGCCGACAGCTAGGCCGGACCCGGTGAGCGAGAGCAGCAAGCCAAGCACGGCAACTTGGCTAAACCGGTCTCCCATGCCGTTAACAATGCTTGCCGCGAAAAGTCGGGCATAATTTTTTTCCTCTTTTAATAAGGACCAGTGATTCAAGTGAAGTACTCCTCTCAAATCCAACAAATAAGTCGAACATCTAATTTTATATATATCTAATTAGTTGAGCGAAAAAAGAGGGAAGCCGGCTAAAAGGAAAAGCCGTATTCCCTGCTTCCCGTTACTGAATTGATAATGGGTGATCAGGACCGACCCCACAGTTCCGGCGGGTTCAATTCATAGATCCCGTCTTCCCGATACATATAATGATGCATAATGAATTCGCGGCGGATCGTTGCGAAATCCTCGTGATACTTTTTAATGTACTCGTTGATTTCCTTCTCGGTGTACTTCTTGTCCGGCTCCAAGCCTTGCACCAGATGTTCGAGCACGAACCGTTTTTTCTTAAGCTGCGCAGGCAGATGCTTCAGCTTCCCGTCTTTGGTGAAAAAGTTACGGATGACCGTTATCTTCTCCAAGGCCTTCTCATTCGCAGCATTACTATTGCCGCCGGATTCGGAGTCGCTGTTCGCTCCGATGTTTATTATAGCCTGAGCCTGTAGGGAAAGACTCTTTTCATTTAAATAGAAATAGATCGTGTTCTTGTCCCGGCGCTCATAAATCAGGTCGGCTTCACGTAATTTGGTCATATGATGGGTGATGGTAGGAGGCGAGACTCCCAATTTGCCGGCCAGTGCCTGTCCGTGAAGCGGGCCGTTCTTGAGCAAAGCGATGATCCGGATGCGGTTGACGTCGCCAATGGTTTTATGAAACTGGACTAGTCGATCTAGCTGCATGAGGCATCCTCCTGACAATGAGTTTTGATAATTAGCTAATTAGATAATGATCAAATTATTACATGTGCGATGCTCAATGTCAATAAGAGCAGATTTAACGGACATGAGAGACGTTAACAAGCCTGAATTTCGTCTTTTAAAAAGCTAACGGACACTAGAGATCTTAATTTGGCAAAAACCTGCCCATTGTTGTCTCAATAAGGGAAATAGCGTCTCCCATGTCCGTTAGCCGTTCATAACCCTTGATTTAGAGGTGTTAAGGTCCGCTGTGTCCGTTAGAATAAGCAAGGGCAATCAACGAACTGCGGATGCGGGGCAGCCGTTATAGTCCGTAGAATCGCCGGGTATTGTTATACAGGATACGGCATCCTTCCTCATCCGTTATTCCCTGCAAGCGAGCCCATGCCGCAGCTACATCCCGCACCATGCCAGGATGTGTAGGCTGTCCGGCATACGGCCCTTCGAATGGCCATGGGCCATCGGTTTCCGCCATGACGAGGTCGGCGGGGTAGCGTCGCGCAAGATCTATGATTTCAGGCTCGTAAAGGATATCCGGTGTGAACGAGACGTAATAACCGCGTTCAGCCATACGCCGTACGGTTCGTTCCGAACCTTTAAACCAGTGGAAATGCGCTTGCTCGATTCCATAGCGTTCCAATCGATCGCAAACCAGGTCGGCGTCTTCATAGACGGCATGCAGCACAACCGGTTTTCCGAGCTTGCCTGCGAGTTCCAGAAACCGGTCCAGCAGGGCGATATACGGCTGAAGATCGAAGGCTTCGCCCCGCTCCTCCGCCTCTATGCGGGAGTAATAAGGCAACCCGATTTCACCTACGGCAGCCATGCTGGAGGCGTGCGACTCAATCCAGGCCAGCAAAGTCTCCGTATCTTCAGGAGACGGGACCGGTTGTTCAGGGTGATAACCGAAGCAGGGGACCACAAGCCCCGGGTATTGGCCGGCTAACGCCAGATTGTCCTTGGAAGAGGCCAGGTGCATGGATACACCGATCAGGGCCTGTAACTCTTGGTTGGCCGCTTCTTTAAGAAGCCGGTGTCTGGCTTTTTCCTCATAATGATCAAGATGAATATGTGCGTCAATAAATGGGTACTTTCTTTTAGAGATAGAATCGGACGTAGCTCCAGATTTGGGATTCATATGGTAATTAATTCCTCTCATTTAAGCTGAATAATTCGAATATTATACTTTTTTCGTCATAATTCGTCACTTTTGCCTATGCATTATCCTAACTTTTGACCTATAATGTTAAAGTGTTCCATTACAAAAATACCATATATTCCGTATATTAAAATGGATCAAGTCAGACTTAAGTATTAGGAGGCAGGACCGATGTTTGCTTCAACTTCGACTATATACATAGAACAACTGGAATTGGACCAGGATCCGGATGCCGGAAAGTGGATCAAAGCGCTGCTGGACAAACATCCGGAAATCTATTATCACTCTACAAGAGTCGCCATGTTGGCAGAAAAAATAGCGGTGCAACTGGAATTGCCGGAACAAGAGACCGCCCAATTGGTCAGAGGGTGCTTCCTGCACGATATTGGCAAAATCGCCATTCCGAGGGAGCTTGCAACCCAGCGGGAGCCTTTAAGTGAGCGCCAATGGGAAGCGCTTAAACAGCATCCCGTGATCGGGGCGAAGATGGCGGAAAGCAATCCGGGATTCGGGCCGGAGATTGTACAGGTCATCAAGCATCATCATGAACGGTGGGACGGAAGGGGATATCCGGACGGGCTAAGCGGAGAGAAGATCCCGCTAGGAGCTCGGATCTGTGCTGTCATTGATGCTTTCGATTCGATGACTTCGAACATGACCTACCGCCGGAGATTGAAACTGAGCGAAGCCAGACTGGAGCTGATTCGGCATGCAAGCACCCAATTTGATCCGGAAGTCGTTCATGCGATGATGGGGCTGTCGGAAGAAACGCTGGATATTTACTCTTTATAAAAACGGGAAGTGCAAGTAACAAGCCAATCCGAAAAGGCGGAAAACGCCTCTTAGATTGGCTTTTTGCTTTGTTCGGCTCTCATCCGTGCTCCAATTTCTCGTTTAAGTTCAAGGAAGCCGGGCTCCTCTGCAAGATTCTCTCTCCGCGGGCGGGCAAAAGGTACGTCCACCCGGTGAAGCACGGAGGCCGGACGTCCGGAGAACAAATAGATTGTATCGGATAACAGCAGAGCCTCATCGATACTATGCGTAATAAGAAGGACGGACCGCCGGCTTGTTTCCCATAGATCGAGCAGCCAGCGCTGCATATCACTTCTGGTTAGTTCGTCCAAGGAGCTGAATGGCTCGTCGAGACAAATTACTTCCTGCGGAGCGAGCAGTCCGCGCAGGAAGGAGGCCCGCTGCTGCATGCCGCCCGACAGCATGTGAGGGTAGGATTTCTCGAAGCCGCCGAGTCCTGCCCGGACTAACCACTCCTGTGCTTCCTTGCGCGCCGCTTCATTTGCATTTCCCGCAATTTCCCGGGCGAGCAGCACATTGTCCAAAGTGTTCCGCCAGGGGAACAAGGCCGGCTTTTGCGGCACATAGCTGATAAGTCCGCGCTGCCCCGTTACTTCTTGTCCGTCCATGAGGATAGTTCCTTGATCCGGTTTGAGCTGGCCCCCAATAACGTGAAATAACGTGCTCTTTCCGCAGCCGGAGGGGCCGATAATGGAAACGAACTTTCCTGCGGGAACGGTTAGCGAAATATCGTTCAGCACAGGCAATTCCTGGCGCCGTTCACGAAAGGCCAGACTAATTCCCTGAATCTCGAGCGCAGCGGCATCAGAGGCGGATATAGATTTTTCGATAATCATGATTAGTGAGAGCCCCCTTATTTGTTGTCCTTCACAGGTTTATAACGTACCAGCCATTTTTCCAACAGGGCGATCAACGCGAACATGGAGAGGCTGATGGCTACGATGATGGCGATGGCAACAAATATTTTGTCCGTACGAAAAGATGATTTCTGCAGCATCATGTAATACCCGATGCCTTTGTCCGCTCCGATCCATTCGGCGATCACCGCGCCCATGACGCTGTAAGTCGCTGCGATTTTGACACCGGAAAGGATGGACGGGAGGGAATGAGGGACCTCAAGTTTGCGGAATATTTGGCTCTTGGATGCCCCTGCCATCCTCATATAGTCCAGCATGACGCGGTCGGTACGGGTAAGTCCGTCCATAGCCGCTACCGCAACAGGGAAGAAACAGACGAGCGTGATCACGATGATTTTGGGAAGAATACCGAACCCGAACCAAATCATGAGTAGGGGAGCCAGCGCGATCGTGGGTATATTTTGGCTAAGAATGATCAAAGGATACAGCGACGACTTTAGGAAAGGGACGTAATGGAGCGCAAAAGCTACCATAAGCCCGACCCCCGTGCCGATGGCGAAGCCCAGCAACATAAGGCGCAACGTAGCCATCGTATGTTCCCATAGGCCGGCAGCGCCGCTCGATGCTTCTTTGGCGATATCGACGGGGCTAGGAAGGATCCATTTTTCGATATGAAACATAGATGTCGCAGCCTGCCAAACGGCCAAAAGCAAGATGACCGCCACTAAGGGCGGCCAGATGCTATTCCAGAGTTGGCGGAGCTTCATGGACGATACTTCGCGGTCAACTTGTCCATGCTGACGCCCTTCGGGTTGTAGGAGATCTTGATTTGTGAAATGATCCCGGTACTACCGAATTCCATGACCGCTTCGTTCATTAACTTAACGATGGCCAGCAGTTGGTCCAAATCCCCCTCCATCGTCGTTTCAAGCGGATTCACCTGATATTTAACCCCGGAGTTCTGAATGACCTCGATCGCGCGGTCGACATAAGGAATTACGTCCTCACCGTTTGGCGTTTTAGGAATGATTTGAATGCTCAGAAGTGCGTTTGGCATAATGGTTCACCCTCCAGATTTTTATTTTAAAATAGGACACTTATAGCGCGTGTTCAACCGCTTCTATTACTCAGGCAGAAACTCGTTTGAGAAAGCTTGGTCGGTGTCCAGCGGCTTTTCGATCAATCCCCGTTCATGCATCCAATCGGAGTAGTTCTGCCATACTTCCCGTTTCTGCTCTCCCCAGCGAGCGGAGTCATCCTGGTATTTCGGGCTAAGCCATTTCTGGCTGGCTACGACTAGTTCCTTGTCCAATTCAGGGACTGCCTTGAGCAGGATGTCCGCGGATTCCTCAGGGTGCTCGATCGTGTACTCATAGCCCTTGGAGGTAGCACGCATAAAGGCCTTTACTAGTTCAGGGTCGCTTGCGGCCGTCTTCTCATTCGTTACGATTACCGGCGTGTAGTAATCCAGTTTATCCGTATAATCCTTCACGTATTGCATGTCCAGCGGTTCGCCGCGCAACTCGGCTTCAATTCCGGTCCACGCATAAAAAATCCAGGCAAAGTCGATATCCCGTTTTACCGCCGTAAAATAATCGGATTCTCCCATATTAATGAACTTCACTTTGCCGACATCGGCTCCGGTCTGGTCCATAATCGATTTCAGGATAGCTTCCTCTACAGGAGAGCCCCACCCGCCATATTTTTTGCCTTCGTAGTCTTTAGGGGATTTGATACCCCGGTCTACCGGAGCCGCGAATCCGGAGGTGTTATGCTGAATTACTGCGGCGATCGACACGAGCGGGACGCCTTGGGTGCGGCCTTGGGTCACGCTCTCCTGGTAACTGACGCCAAAAGGAACTTCACCAGAGGCGACCATGGCATCGGCGCCGCCGGATCCCGGTAGGAGGATATCGACATTCAGGCCTTCTTCTTTGTAAAAACCTTGTTCTTTTGCCACATAAAGACCGGTATGGTTCGTGTTGGGGCTCCAGTCGAGTACGATCTTGACGTCGCGCAGGACTGCGGACTGTTCTTTCCCTGCCGGGGCCGTGTCGTTGTCCGACGCTTTGTTGGACTTGTCCTCGCTCTGGCCGCAGGCTGTCAGGGCCGCGATAAGGACACCGCATAGCATCAGCAGCTTCCATTTGGTTTGCTTCACAGAAATTCTCTCCTTTTCGGATCATGAATTTCCGCAGTTTCTCGTTCATTGCCTTCCTGAATTCAATCTGTTGGCGGTAGCGTCCGCTGGCATCCGGATATAAAAAAAGCGCCCCGGATCGGGACGCGTAGGTTCATGGCTTCAAAAAAAATAAGCTCCATGCTAAACATTCTTCCTACGCTGGCATTACCCAGATCAGGTTAAAGGGTCAGTATCTTGAGGGATACAATCTCAGCCGGCCGATTTCCAGCTCCCCTGAACTATAAACTGCGGATTACACTAGCCATTATATTCTGGCTTCAAGTTTCTGTCCAGCAAAGATCGTTTTTGATTTGCTTTTTGTCTCTCGGCGGAGTATAATGAAAACAATTAAAGTTTTAAGAAGTGATATTCATGTATTGAAAAGAGTGTCAATTTCTAAAATGAACTTTTTTCAATATGTGAATTTTTTATGAAAAAAAGGATCATGTTAATCTTTAATGTAGGAGGTATTCTTTCATGGAAACAGGAACAGTAAAATGGTTCAACGCTGAGAAAGGCTTTGGCTTTATCGAAGTTGAAGGCGGAAATGACGTATTCGTTCATTTCAGTGCTATCACTGGCGAAGGCTTCAAAACGCTTGACGAAGGCCAACGTGTACAATTTAACGTTGTTCAAGGCAACCGCGGACCACAAGCCGAGAACGTTGTAAAACTGTAATGCAGGCATAACTGCTCTTAACGCGTGCGTTAAGGGCAGTTTTTGTTTTTTTTTGCATACAGTTCATGGGTTCCGGGGTTATTTTTTTATAGAAGCGCTTGGGCAAAAGAACTTTATAGGAGGTAATCATGAACTACCGTAAAAAAACGATTGAAGAAATTCCTGAAGAGAACACGCCGGTATGGTCTTGCATGAGTGAGGATTGCAACGGATGGATGAGGGATAACTTTGCGTTTAACTATGTTCCGGTATGTCCGCTGTGTTCCTCTGAAATGGTGAAGGGAACGAAGATGCTTCCGCAACTTGTCAACACCAACTCCATGAAAGTGGACCGTTAAACCGGTCCGGATTTGCCTATGATTCATATGAAAGCTGCCTCCGGGAAAACTGGGGCAGCTTTTTTTGGTAAGTTTCCGCAAATGATATGATATCAACTCCCGCTTCGGGTCTTCCAGTAGAGGATGGCGAGCTGTGTCCGGTCGCGGACACCGAGCTTGCCGAGGATTTCAGTGACGTAATTTTTGACCGTTCCCTCGCTTAAAAATAGCTGCCCGGCGATCTCCTTGTTGGACATGCCGTCGGCGATCAGCCTGACCACATTTTGCTCCGCCGCCGTCAATCCCGCTTCAGCCAGTCTGTCTTTAGGCGGGGAGGGAGAGACGGGGCGCAGCAATCCCGTCAATTTCCGCGCTACATCCGGATGGATGAGCATGTTTCCGCTATGTACCGTTTTGATGCCCTGAATGATCCGGTCAGGAGGGATATTTTTAAGCAAGTATCCGCTGGCTCCATTCTGCAGCGCTTCAATGATAAACTCATCATCGTCAAAGGTCGTTAGGATCAGTACAGAAATGTCGGAAGACAGGGACTTGATTCTTTTTGTTCCCTCAACCCCGTCGCAGTCAGGCATACGGATATCCATCAATACCACATCCGGATAAGCTCCGCGCCCGATCATCTCTGCCGCTTCCGCGCCGTTAGAGGCTGAACCGACGACTTCGATTTCCTGATCCAGACCGATCAGCAAAGTCAGGCTCTCCCGGATAAAGGGATCGTCGTCCACAATAAATACCGTCAGATTCGTTATAGACATTAAGGCATTCCTCTCCGATCCATCCATTTGAAATTAGAGTTAAACTATTTCTTCGCGCCGTTCCACCGGCAGTCTTGTCGTGATCGTAAAAGAAGGATTCAAGGTAATTTCCAACTGACCGCCCGCCAAAGCACAACGTTCCTTCATACCGACCAGTCCGAATCCTGTCGTCTCGGATGGCGTCGCTTCGGGAAGTGTGCCGTCATTGCTTACTTCCATGCATACTTCCCGTTCCCTGTAAGCAATGAGGATATTCACGGACCGGGGGTGACCGTGTTTTAGCGCATTGGTGATCGCCTCCCGGGCATTCTTGTACAGAATTAATTCCTGGCTCGGGTATAGGGTGTAAGGATCCCCTTCAACCGTCAGAGAGGTGAGCAGCCCATTCTCCCGCCCAACCTCTTCCAGCATCCGCCCCAGTGCGTGAATGCCCGAGGCTTCCTCGGGAAGCTTCATGCGCCGGACAGCAGCCCTCATTTCGTCCAGGCCGGAGGTCAACTGATCGCGAATTTGCAACAGCAGGGTCATTCCCTTGTCCTGATCTCTTGGGATGACCTGAAGTGCGGCTTCCATCATCATCTTCGCTCGGATCAAGCGGTGGCCTACATCATCATGAAGCTGACGGGAGATGCGGTTTCTTTCCTCCGCCTGGGCGGCCCCTTCTACTTGTCTTGTAAAAAGCAGTAGCCGATTTCTCGTTTCATCCAACTCGTAATGCTTTCTGCGCAGATCGTCGTACCGGACGTCGGAAGAATGTATATTCATCGCGGCATTCCGGAGCGTAACCAAAAGGATCCCGACGATCATAAGGAAAAGATTGCAGGCCGCTGTCCACGGGGCAGGCTGGCCGTAAACCGCATAATTAAGCGCGATAATGTGGAAGCCGAACAAGATCCACCGGGAGTAGGGGCGAGGTAACTGCATATACAAGAAAACCGGACTGATGGCGGCGACAACGGCCAATTCGCCGTAAGTCCGGCAGAACCAGGCCGCATACAGAATTTGTATGATGGAAAGGGCTGCGCGCGGAGCCGCGGCAGTAAAAATCTGGCCTGCCACAAGGAGTGCAAACAAGCATAAGACACGTATAAGATATAGTCCATAAACGGGTTCGGAGAGCAGATAAATCTGAAGGAAACAGGGAATCAAAGCGATTCCATAAGTTAGTAACAACAGGGTTCGTCTAGGCATTGTCCCCAACCCTTTTCTCATGTTCTGCAAAGCTGGATTTATTATAGCACAACACTACTCCGCTAAAGGTCCTTTGTTCAAGAGGAGGTGACTTTAGTCATCTGTGAGATATGACGATCGCTACCTTCGGAACAGGTGTAGTCTTGATAAGATAAATTCAGGAACTGGGAATAGAAGGCGGAAAGCGGGGATTAGCGATGGCTTTTGTAGAGATGAAAGATGTTATGAAACGTTATGGAGATAAACTGTCCGTAGATCACCTTAACCTGATGATTAACGAAGGTGAAATTTTTGGGCTGCTCGGTCCGAACGGCGCCGGCAAAAGCACTGCGATCAATATGATCGTTGGCCTACTGCGTATGGATCAGGGAGAAATCCGGGTCGACGGGATTTCCGTCAATGAACAGGTGCTGGAAGTCAAGCGGCGGATCGGGCTTGTTCCGCAGGATTTGGCGCTCTACGAAGGGATGCCGGCGGCCGACAATGTCGCTTTTTTCGGAAAATTGTACGGCTTGCGGGGGCGGCAGCTAAAGGAGCGTATCGCTGAAGCGCTTGCCTTTGTCGGATTGGAAGACCGGGCGAAGGAACTACCCAAGACCTTCTCCGGCGGCATGAAGCGCCGTCTTAACATCGCCTGCGCAATTATGCACCATCCGAAGCTGATCATTATGGATGAACCGACTGTAGGGATTGATCCGCAGTCCCGCAATCATATTTTGGAGTCGGTTCGTAATTTGAACCGGATGGGGTCCACAGTGATTTATACGAGCCACTACATGGAAGAGGTTTCCGCGATTTGCGACCGGGTGGCGATCGTCGATCAAGGGCATGTGATCGCTTGCGGAACCCAGGGAGAACTGCGTGAGCGCGTGGCCGGCGAGGAGAAGATTAAAATCAAGGCAACGGGGATTAGCGAAGCGGTTATTAGAGAACTGCGGATGCTTCCGCGGGTCTCAAGAGTCATGCATGAGGACTGCGATCTGGAGTTGTATACACCTTCGTCTCAAAATGATTTGCAGGACATTCTCTATATCTGCGCCAAGCATGACACGGTCATCCATTCTGTCGTCTGCGAGCAGCCTACGTTGGAAACGCTCTTCTTGAATCTGACCGGGCGCACACTGCGGGATTAGGAGGACGATACAATGAAATTATGGACGATTCTATGGTTTGAAATCCGCAAACTAATCCGGGCGCGGGTGGTATTGCTGAATCTGTTTCTGCTCCCGTTGTTGCTGATCTTTATACTTGGGAATGCGTTATCGACCGTGTTTGATTCCGGGGAGGATATTCAAATCGATAAATCCGTTGTCTCTGTGGTGAGACTGGCAGGGGAAGCGGCCGACGATTTGGGGCTCGAGTCTTTCCTGAATAGCGCGGAGATCAAGCCCTCTCTTGACGTTCGCAGCGGAGCCAGCCGTGAGCAGGCTGAAGCTGATCTTCGCTCGGGAGAGATTGATTTTGCCGTGGTGATACCGGAAGATTTCGAAGCCCGCGTGAACCGGGGAGAGCCGGCTCAGTGGGAGTATGTTCTAGGCCAAAATCACCTGAAAAATCATGTAGCCACCATGATATTCGACGCTTATCTGGACGAAGTAAACCGCATGCAGGCCTCGGTGATCGTATTGGGGCCGGAGAAGGCGATCCCGGCACTAGCCGGTGCGGAGAACGCTGCAATCTTTTCATATGTTGAGAATGCTTCGTTGAATAAGAAGGGTGAATCGTATTCAGCCTTTCAATATTACGCCGCTTCCATGCTAATCATGTTCTTGCTCTATTCCGGGTTGATGGTCAACCAGAGTTTGAACAGCGAAATCAAGGATAAGACATTATATCGGTTGAACTCGATGCCCATCTCCTCGATGCAAATTTTCGCAGGAAAAATGATCGGGAACAGCGTGATCACACTTCTGCAAGCTGCGGCTATCATTTTCGGCACTTCCTGGATGTATGGGGTTAAGTGGGGAGGTCATCCGGTGTATCTGCTTGCGATTTGTGTATTGGTTGTATTGTGCTCCATGATGCTAGCCATAACCATTACCTTGTTAAGCAAGTCTCAGACCACTGCAACCGCGATTGTGCAGTTTATTATCATTCTGATGACCTTTCTAAGCGGCGGATTTCAGCCTATTCCTGGTGATTTGATTCAAAAATTGAGTGAAATAACGGTGAATCACTGGGCGATGCAGGGGATATTACGCATTATGCTGGACTCAGATCCGGCTGAGATTCTCCATCACGTGCTGATGTTGGGCATTATCGGCGGCCTATTGCTGTTGATAGGCATGATTTCTTACAGGAAGGTGGGCTACCGATATGAATAGTCTGAATATAGCCTGGAATATGATCCGCCAAATTGCTGGTACTAAAAAGGGCGTTGTCCTACACATTCTTCTTCCTTGTTTGGTGGTAACCCTTACGATTGCCCTGATGGGGCAGTCCGAATCCAGTCAGGCGAGAATTCTGTACGTGAATGAGGATGGTGGGGCGGCAAGCGCCCATGTACTGAATGAGCTGAGAACGAAGCCGGATTACGTCTTGAAAGAGATGGAGAACGAAGAGAAATTAAAAGAGGAGCTGACCGGAAATAAAGGAGAGGCGGGCTTCGTGATTCCGGCTGGGTTTACGGATAGCATCTTATCCGGTAAGGTACAGACTCTGCGAATGTATGAGCTGAAAATCAGTGAAGCGTCGACCACGCTCCGATTGACGCTTCAACAATTGGCCCAGGGAATGGCTTCGACCGCTCGACTAACCGAGGATAGGGAGGTATTCGGGGCACTGCTGGAGCAGACTCAAAAACATGTCGTTAGTTCGGTCAAACGCGACATGCAGATTTATCCCAAACCAGGGTTAAACATTATAACCGGCTTTACGCTGATGTTCCTGATGGGGCTCGTCAATAGTTCCGT
>DJTQ01000029.1 GCA_002439285.1 Paenibacillaceae bacterium UBA6304 | reverse complement strand
CCGGGCGCGCCGAGCCTGTCCCGGTGCGCTCCGCCTCGGCCGCGCTGCACCCCGCACCAGCGGCGCCGCCGCAGCCCGCGGCCCCGGCCACGCCGGAGCGATCTCCACTGCTGGAGATCGCCGGCCTGACCTTTGCCTACGGGCCCAAGCATCGGCGGCAAAGGAGCAAACCGGCTCGGGCAGAAACGTCCCCGGCCGCCGTGCTGCTGGACATCCATATGCAGATTCGCGAAGGTGAATGGCATATATTGCAGGGCGAGAACGGCTCGGGCAAAACGACGCTCTCTCGCCTCATGCTGGGTCTGCAGCAGACCCCCGCGGGATGCATCTATTGGAGGGGGCGCGATATTTCGTGGCTCACGCTGTACGAACTGGCTGCCGACATCGGCTACGTCTTCCAGCATCCGGAGAGACAATTTGTGTCGCCTACGGTGTTGGACGAGCTGCTTTACGGGCCGCGCAGCGCGTTACGGCTGCGATCCAAAGACAGCACTCCGGACTCCGTGCTCCGGGAGGCTCGGGAAATGCTGCAGCTGATCGGACTGGAGGGCCGAGAGCAAACATCTCCGTATCTGCTCAGCGGTGGGGAGAAACGTCTCTTGAGCGTAGCCGCATGTTTTATGTCGGGAAAGAAGCTGATCCTGCTTGATGAACCGACGGCAGGTACGGACTACGCCGGAGCAAAGGTGCTTTCGGAGCTATGCCGTAAGGCGGTGGCTGGGGGAGCCGCATTAATGATGATTACGCATGAACCGGAATTTTTTGCCGGGGAGAACACCAGAATATGGAGTCTCGAAAACGGCCGTTTACGGGAACAATAGGGATAAAGGGGACAGCAGGCATCGGGCTCATTTCGGTGATCTGGTGTCTTTCTTTTTCGACGGGCTTCCTATATAATAGTGAACTTGTGAAAGTCCGTTTGGGGAGAGAAAGGAAGTCATGATTTTGGGCACCGTTTTGAAAAGAAAATATATTTTAATTGGTTTGCTGCTGTCCACGTTCCTTGCCGCGATTGAAGGCACGGTCATCGGTCCGGCCGGGCCGAGAATCGTCGGGGATCTGGGTGGAGTCGAACTGCTGAGTTGGGTGTTCACTGCCTATTTGCTTTCGATGGCCGTGACGACGCCGATTTTCGGGAAAATCAGCGATTTGTACGGAAGAAAACCTGTATTCGTCATCGGCTCGGTCCTGTTTCTGGCAGGTTCATTATTGTCCGGACTGTCGCAAAGCATGGAGCAGTTAATTCTGTTCCGGGCGATTCAGGGAATCGGTGCGGGCGCACTTACGCCGGTTACGTTTACGATTATCGGGGATATTTATTCCATTAACGAACGGGCGAAGGTTCAGGGATGGATCAGCTCGGTTTGGGGGATTTCTTCATTGATCGGCCCGTTGCTGGGCGGTTATTTTGTGGATTCGCTCAACTGGCGCTGGGTTTTCGGATTTAATGTGCCATTCGGCCTGCTGTCGCTCATCTTTATCATTAAATATTTGAAAGAAGATATAGAGAAACGGAAAGTGAAAATTGACATCAGCGGCGCGATTACTTTTACGATTGGCGTAACGGCGCTGCTATTCGGTCTGGCGACCGGCGGCCAGCAATTGGCGTGGAATTCCCCGCTGTTGATCGGTATTTTCGTTCTTGCTGCGGTGATGCTGATTTTGTTCTTTATCGTAGAAAAAAAGGCCGAAGAGCCGCTCGTTCCATTGAAATTGTTCCGCATTCGGGATATCGCTTATTCCAATGTGGCCAGTTTGCTGGCGAGCGCCTTGTTGATCGGGCTTACTTCCTATTTGCCATTGTGGGTTCAAGGGGTTCTCGGCAAGAATGCTACGATTTCCGGCTTGGTGCTTGCCCCAATGTCGATTAGCTGGATGCTGGGATCGGTCATCGGCTCGCGCTGGATTATTAGCCGAGGCTCGCGGCTCACTTCGCTCATCGGCATGTTGATCATCGCTGTGGCCGCATGCGGAATGGCCTTTATTCAGGAAGGTACGCCGATTTACATGATGCTGATTTTTAATGCGCTGTATGGTCTTGGCTTTGGATTCTCATTCTCCGTATTCACGATCATTGCTCAGTCATCCGTCAATTACAACTTGCGCGGTGCTTCCAATGCGCTAAATTCTTTCGTTAAATCGATCGGCCAGACGATTGCCGTGACGGTATTCGGTACTTTAATCAATCTGGGAATCGTATCGCGGGCGGCTCAAGGCACACCTTCAGGTACTCCGGTATCTCAGGATGATATCAATAACTTATTGTCCCCTGAGAAGGTTCACCTTTTGCCGAAGGAATTATGGGCAGAATTGAAACATATGCTTGGCGGCAGTCTCCATACTTTGTTTATAATCATGGCGATTGTGGCTGTTATCGGTGTCTTATCCGCATTCGGTCTGCGTAGCAAAGCACCGGAACCGGAAGAGGTATAAAACCTCAGCCTCCTCCACACCATAACGGGAAAGGGGAGGTGTTAGGATGAATGAGGAATTGAGTCTCGATCAAGGCTCGCTCGTCCATGCGTGGCGGCAGCAACTGCCGGAATATCTGAACCCGGGGGATTCGGCGCAGGTGGAGGCCGATCTCGGAAATCCGCAAGGACTCCGTATCCATATCAATGCAGCGGGTCACCAGTTTTACTCGTTTGATTTTGAGTGTTCTTATAAGGATACGCGCGAGGTTGCCGTGGCCCTGGTCGATGTGGAAAGGGACGGGCAGACCGTCAATGAGCAAAGCGACAAAATTCAGGAGATGACCCAGGATTATGTCCGTCATCTTCATGAATGCGCACAAGCTCTTCAGCGGATTACTAAGCCTAATTGAGAAAGCGAGGACTGCCCGGATGACGAAAGCCAGAGGATTTGCCGGCGATAAAAACCTGGGAAATGTCGTACACGATTTGGAGCAATCTCCCGTAAACAGCCACCAGGCGCAACAACTGCAGCAGGACGTCAATGACCGCCGTCGCCATGACGTCCGCAATCATAACAAAGAGAGAGATATGGACCCATCGCATTAATATCAAAAAAAAACGGCCTGACCGGCAAAAACCGGATCAGCCGTTTTTTTATTTTTACATTTTATCTGCTCGCTCAAGCATACTGCCTGCCCATGCATATTGATCGCTCCTGCACACTGTCTACCTATTGTTACTCACACACCCTGCCTGCCCATGCACAACTAACTGTATTATCTCCAGCTAAATATGCCTAATTTCCTCATTCGCCCGATTTAACTGGAAAACCTCCATCTATTTCAACTCAAATCGACGGAATCGATCCACAACCCACAAATTAGCTACATATTTTCCAGTTAATTACGATAATCACTATTCAAGCTAGTAATTACCTGTATATTTTCCATCTAATCAGTCTAAATGCAATCGGATTTGGGTGCGCATCTACTGCATCCGCTTGAACTCTAGCTGCATCAGATGGGTATGCATTTACTGGACAACCGATTATTTGCGGGCGAGGGGAGCCAGCTTTTCGGCTTCTCTTCCCATCTTTTTGAGCAACTCGATCATGACTTGTTTCTCGTTCTCATTGAGGCCACTGAGCGCATGATCGATCCGGTTGGAGAATTCCGGGTACAACTGGTCCATTAAATCTTTGCCCTTTGGAGTTAGCTCGGCAAAAATAACGCGACGATCGCGCGGACAAGGGGTACGGTGCAGAAATCCGGCCGACTCCAGCTTGTCGATTACATAAGTAACATTGCCGCTTTGAAGCATCAGTTTAGAACCGATCTGTTGGATCGGCTGTGCTCCTTTATAATAAAGCACTTCCATTACAGCAAATGCCGTAGGGTTAAAGCCTTGAATTTTGCTTCCTGTCACGGCATGTTCGTTTACGCTTTTGAACGATTTGGAGAATACCCGGTACAGATGAAGTGACAAATCGGTTCCGCATTCTTCGGTTTTCAACATGTTCATCCCGCCTTTTTCTATATTATTACAATCTTTTAAGTAGTTAGGATCATTGTTATCTTAGAACAAGGAAAGTTTTAAAAAAATAAAATTTATCACAATTTTCAGATAAAATTTAAAAACTTTAATTCTTTAATTCATCGTATCTGTTTCCTCCACCCGCAGACCGAGAGAGAATTCATCCTGTAGGTCTTTCATAATATCCTGCGCCCGGCGGATGGAGAAACCCCTCCGTTCATTTAAGATAATCACAATAAATGAAATGAACAGGCGGCTGATAATTATGAAGCAACAAACCGTAATTGCCGGAAAGGGACTTCTGCACAACCGTCCTTATCTGGCCTTAATGGCATCGCAACTAATCTCCAATCTCGGAGACTGGTTGCATCTTCTCGCACTGCTCACCATGATTGGGCTGAAGTGGAACGCAACGCCATGGCAAATTACGACCTCCATGCTCTGCATGCTGGTGCCGATGCTGCTGGGCGGCCCGATTGCCGGCCTGCTGGCCGACCGTATGGAGCGCAAAAAACTGATGATTCTGTCGGATCTGTCCCGAGTAGTTATTGTACTGGGCCTTGTCTTTGTAACTGAACTTTGGCATGTGTATGTGCTCCTGATCGTCAAGAGCATATTCGATGTTCTATTCTCCCCGGCAAAAAACGGAAAGATCAAAGAAGTGGTCCCCCCGGAACATCTGGAAAAGGCCGTTTCGTACAGTGCCATGATCGAACAGGGCAGCAAAATCGTAGGCCCGGCTCTTGGCGGTATGCTGACCGTCGCCTTCGGCATCTCGGCCTGCTTTATCATTGATGCGGCTTCATTTCTTGTGTCCGCGATTATCTTGTTGGGAGTTCCGGGCAAGCGGGCGGTTTCCGCGGAACAGGCCAAGGCGGCTTCTGGCGGAGAAGAAGCCGGATTTTGGGGCGAAATGGTTGCCGGAGTTAAGGTCATTGCCGGAATTCCGATGATTGCCTTCGGTTTGCTGACTCTGTCGATGGTGCTGCTTGTGCTGCAGGTAGCCGATTCGCAAAGCGTTGTTCTGCTTCGTGAAATTCCCGGAACTCCAGAAGATTTGCTCGGCTGGTGCATCACGCTCAGTGGTGTAGGGACCTTGGCGGCAGCCGGCATATCCCAATGGCTTCGCGGCCTTTCCCCGTTAGCGAAAATGGGGGCCGGAGGCGCGCTGCTAGGAATCGTATTGGCGGTAGCCGGGATTTTTGCTCTGAACGGGCCTTTTACCGGCTTGGGCTATTCGATGCTCATGGCCGTGTTCTTCCTCGCCGGTCTCGGTGCGGGGATGACCTTTATTCCTTTTCAGGTCACACTGCAGCAACGGACCCCTGAATCACTAACCGGCCGGGTATTCGGGACGGTTACCAGCATTACTTCCGCTGCCGCCGTAATCGGCCCGCTGGTGGGAGGATTTCTGGTCACCGTCTTTGGGCCGGCGCCCGCCTTTATTTTATCCGGAGGACTGGTGGCATTGATCGGATTGCTGGTTCTGTTGTTCAAGCCGCTGATTTTGAAACGGGACCATGCTTCTTCACAACAGACTCAAGCTTCTGGCGAAACCTTGGGGACAACCGTTACGTAATCAAGGTGAAGAAACTAATCGGCAGAAGCGGGGAGAGACCATGACGGAGCCATTGTTGCAGGTAGAAATCGAAGAAGCCGGCTACGAGGCCGGCAAACCTAAGATTGAACATGTAGCCCTTGATGTCAGGTCCGGGAAATTAACGGGCCTGATCGGCCCTAACGGAGCGGGTAAGAGTACGACCTTAAAAGCGATTCTCGGCTTGCTCCCGGAAGTTAAGGCAAACGTAGTTTTTACCGGAAGCTCGGACAAATACGCTTATGTCCCGGAGCATCCGGTATTTTATGATACATTGACTTTGTGGGAGCATTTAAGTCTTGCCGCTGCAGTATACGGAATGGATGAGATGGAATTTGAGCGCGAAAGCCTCATGCTTCTGGAGAAATTCAGAATGACCGAGGTCCGGAATCATCTGCCCGGCGGCTTCTCCAAAGGGATGCGCCAGAAGATGATGCTGATGATCGGTTTTCTGCTGAAACCGGATGTATACATCGTGGACGAGCCCTTCATCGGCCTGGACCCGCGGGCGACCAAAGACTTTCTCGGGCTTTTGGAGGAAGAACGCTTAAGGGGGGCCGGCGTCTTGATGTGTACCCATGTTCTCGATACGGCGGAACGCATTTGCGATGACTTCATTCTGATGGCGGACGGCAAGGTGGCTGCGAGCGGGACGCTGGATGAGATTCGCATGACCGCAGGGCTTCCGGGAGCGCCGCTGTTCGACTGTTTTGACGTGCTAACATAACAGGCAGGGGGAGAAGAGGGGCCGATGATACCAATTAAACCTGACATGAATGTCCGTCGGTTATTTATAAGAAGATGGGCGGATCACTGGCGAAAGCAATTTGCTATTCTGCGATATACTTTTGACGGCATCGTTCTGCTGTACCTCGGCATCCCTGGGCTGCTTCTATTGGGGCGGGGTTATTACGGCCTTTGGAGGGAGGAGCTTCCGCTCTGGCTCCAGCATCTGCCTTTGACGGCCGTATCCGGGCTGTTGCTCGTCCTGATGTATGTTTTGGGCGGACTGGTTCTATATATCGAAGCAGCCGACGTACTTTTTCTAAAACAGCGCCAGCATTGGCTGAAGGGCCTGATGCTCAGGGGAGTGCTGGCCTCCATGTCCGGCAGTTTCATCGCCATTGGCGTCTGCTTCGTGCTAATCGCTCCGTTGTTGAGCCGGGTTTATGGAATGGGGTTGTCCGGCATTTTGTTGATGTTCACCGTGACCTGCGGCTTTAAAGCCGTGCTTCTGCTTCTGTCGAACCTGATAAGCGTGCGCTGGTACGGTTGGAAGCAGATAGTGCTTCATTCGATCGCGTTCAGCGTATTCGGAGGAAGCTTCACCCTTTGGGTGCTGCGAGGGATCGGTAGCAACGCTGCAACCGGGATAATCTTGATCCTCTGCATCTCCCTGACCGTGCTGCTCGCTTGGACCCGCTTCCGGCTCCGCGGAAGATTTGACGCTGAGATTCGCGAAGAGGATCGGCAAAAGACGACGCTGACCGGCTTGCTATTGTCCGGGGCCGTGGACAGGCCTCCGGCGGTACGGACTCGGCCATGGCTGTTCCGGCGCGGCGGACGTCTGTTCCGTTCGAGCAGACCGGAGGACCGCATTGCGGAGGCCGCGTTCAAATCCTTCTTCCGCAGCCCGGAGATCAAGCTGTACGCCCAGTTCGTATTGTACAGCTGCCTTGCGATATATTTTCCGGTATTCCCGGTAAATCTCATTGTCTATGCCGCGGTGCTCTTACTCCTGGTCTATTGGCTGAACGGCCATCGCATTTCTTTTTTTACCCGGGACCTGATGGGCATTCTGCCGCTCGAGGAGAATACCGAATACCGCTGTGCATCCCGGCTGATGCTCCTGTTGCTATGTCCGGCGGTCCTTGCCATCACCTGCGTGCTTGGCGGAGCTTTGTTTCAGGCTTGGTGGGGAGCACTCGCCGGGGTTCCGGCCGGGCTGATCATTGCCCGGGTTGCCGGAACGATGTGGCAGCTCTTCCCGTCCGGATACCGGCAGAGACGAAGTATAAAAGAGGTTGTTTGAACTTGCACTATAATTCCCCCTGCGCCGATTTCGCGGCGTGATGACCGGCGGTATATCCTGTGGCGAAGGCTGCCGTGATGTTATACCCGCCGGTGTAGCCGTGGATGTCGAGCACCTCGCCGCAAAAGAAAAGACCTGCCATCAGCTTCGAACCCATCGTTTTCGGATTGATTTCCTTTAGGTTAACACCACCCCCGGTGACAAACGCCTCTTCGAAAGGACGGGTTCCGGTTACCTGAATCCGGAAGTTCTGCGCCTCCGTTACGAAGGCCAGCAAGGCTTCCTTAGGGAGATGCTCATACGTAGTTTCTCCGGGCAGTCCGGCTCTTTCGAACAGGAGCGGGAGCAATCGCTCCGTGACCGTTCCCTTGAGCACGTTCTTCAATGCCTTTTTCGGTTCGGCCGCCCCTGCCTTGCGGATAAAGGATTCCAGTTCCGCGTGCGAAAGGTCGGGAAATAAGTTAATTGTCATCGTGACTTCGGATACGTTATGTTTCTTTTTGACTCCGCGAAGGAACCCGCTGCAGCGCAGTGCGATCGGGCCGGAAAGCCCGAAATGGGTGAAGATCATGTCGCCCCGATGGGAAATAACGGTTTTGCCCCTAGGATCGAGCACAGACAGCTTCACATCGCGGAGCGACAAGCCTTGCAGTTCCCGGTTGACTATAAACTTTTCCTTCGAAATGATCGGAACTTCGGTAGGGAACAGCTCAGTGATACTGTGGCCGGCTGCCTCCGCCCATGGATATCCGTCTCCCGTTGAACCTGTATGGGGGACGGATTTTCCGCCGGTCGCCACCACGATCGCTTGTGTGCCTATTTTTTCTCCATTTGCCAGTGTAATTCCCTCTACACTCCCGTTCTTAAAAAACAACTCTCGGACCGTATGATGCGTCAGCAGCGTAACGCCCAGCGATCTGGCTTTGCCGATCAGGGTGTCGACGACGGTCTTGGCTTTATCGGATACCGGAAACATCCTTCCGTTGTCCTCTTCCTTCAGAGGAATCCCCAAGTTCTCAAAGAATGCGATAATGTCCCGGTTGCTGAACAAAGAGAAGGCACTATGCAGGAACCGTCCGCCCCCGGGGATAAAGGTAATCAGTTCATCGATCTCCTTTGCGTTCGTAACATTACACCGTCCGCCTCCCGAAATCCCGAGTTTACGGCCCAGCTTGTCCCCTTTATCAAGCAGAGCGACGCTCGCGCCTTTCTCTGCGGCTGCGATCGCCGCCATCAAACCCGATGGTCCGCCTCCGATAACGATTACCTCGTAATTTTTCATATGAACGCCCCTTTTTTTATTTGTACTTTTTTTACAAATGAACTTTGTTTCTTTTATCTAAAACAAGAAATATTGTAAAACTTTGTCGCCTATGTTTTAATCGGAAATAGAAGGAATTCTTCCGCCAAAGGAGGGAGAGCGTGGGGGAGTTAAAGGAAGTTCTGCTGCAAATGATGATCGCCGGTTTGCCTGCATTTTTGTTCCCGCTAACCTATGGGAAATCCGTCTCCGATTTGATGCCGAAAGAAGGGGTCGGCCACAAAAATTCCTATTTCATAGGGCTTTTGTATACTTGTATGCTAAGTATGCTGCTATGCTCTGTTTTTTCCACCCGCTTATGGGACACGATTCCGATTAACTATGGTATTCTGCCGCTGTTTGCCTTAATGCTCTATGGCAGGCTGCGAGAGGGTATTGCGTTGGGAATGTTTCAATTGTTGCTCTATCCCTTATTTGCATTAAACTTCACATTTTCCGGTTTGATCCTGGAAACGGGAATGCTGTTGTATCCCCTGGTGCTCCTAACTTCAAATTATTTTAAAATGACCGGTCGGCACGGGAAGGTTATAACCCTGTCCGTATTTTTTGTCGCCGGTGAGTTAATGATTACTTCTTCTCCGTTTTTGACCGGGATAGAGTCGCTTCGAAACGATTTGTTTTCAATAGCTACGGCGGCGATTAATATCCTTGTTACGCTTCTGATCGGTTCGCTGTTCGTCTATATGATTGAGCATACGCTGGAGAAGGAGAAGCTTCGTCTCCAGGTGATGCAGTTGTCGCGCAACTACTTCCGTGAGGCGGAGAAGCTTCAGCAGAGTATGGATGCCACTCCTCTGAGTATTATTTTGCTCGATAGGCAGGGAGATATTATGGCGATTAACGAGACATTTCTCCGTCTGTACCGTCGTAGCAACCCTACGGCTAATCGTGAAAACCTGATTAAACACAAGCTGAACAAGGTCCTTGCCGACATTGAGTTCCAAGTGCTGATTTCCCGGGCAGCAGAGACGCTAGAGAAAAATGCCAAAACCCGGGAGTTACTTCAAAGTGGAGATCAAATCTATTTTACCAGTACGTCGCCGATCAAAAAAGGCCACACGGACGAAACGATCGGCGCGGTGCTCGTAATTCAGGACATCACCGAACTGGAAACGTTTCGCAAGGAACTGAATCATGTCGAACGACTTAGCCTGGTAGGACAGATGGCTGCTGGAATTACCCATGAAATCCGCAATCCCATGGCTGTTGTCCGGGGCTTTCTTCAATTGATGCGGGAGAAGAGCCCTTCTTCCCTGGATCATTATTATCGGATCGTGATGGAGGAATTGGATCGTGCCAACAGCATCATTAACGACTTTTTGTCTCTAGCCCAGAACCGGGCGGTCAAAATGGAACTGTGCAGCTTGCACGATATTATCCATGAATTGACGCCGCTCTTGTGGGCGGATGCTAATCTTCGTGGCCAGAGTATCGAGGTCAAGCTGGATGATGAAGTACCGGAGTTGCTGCTGAACCAGAAGGAAATCAAGCAATTGATTTTGAATCTTGGGCGCAACGGAATGGAAGCGATGGACGAAAAAGGACAACTGATATTGGAAACGAAATGTATCGCTGACGGAGTGGAACTGTATGTGAAGGATACGGGTGCGGGCATTTCCCCGGCCCAGCAGGAGAGGCTGTTTGAACCATTTTTCACGACAAAATCGCAGGGAACGGGATTAGGGCTGTCGCTTTGTCTCAGCATTATGGAGCGTCATAGCGGCAAGATCAGCGTTGATTCGGTTGAAGGAGAAGGGACGACGTTTACGGTGTTTTTCCCCGCTGCCCAAACTTCAGACCTTCACCGCAATACAGTCCGTTCCGTGATTACCGATTAGACCGCAAATCCTTGTGTTGTAAGGGAATTGCCATTGTGGAATTATACATATGACCGATGACGTAAAGTTGCTTTCCTTCCTTATGAATGTATAATTATATATAGTTTGACGCCGAAGCGGGAGGCCCGCTATCGAGACACAAGTTGGGATAAGGAGTGAAACAGGATGTCAATGTCATTTGACCAATATATGAGAGACATGGTTCAACCCATGCGGGATGAACTGACCTCTTTGGGGATTCAGGAGCTTCGTACACCTGAGGAAGTACAGGAATCGTTGCCTAGTGCAAAAGGAACGACACTCGTCGTCGTAAATTCGGTTTGCGGTTGTGCGGCTGGCCAATGCCGACCTGGCGTGGCTAAAGCGCTACAACATGATTTGACCCCGGACCACCTATTTACGGTATTTGCAGGACAGGATAAAGAGGCAACGGCAACAGCACGGGAATACTTTGCCCCGTATCCGCCTTCATCGCCTTCGATTGCGCTGATGAAGGATGGAGAACTCGTTCATTTTATCGAGCGCCATCAAATTGAAGATCGTTCGGCTGCAGAAATTGCCGCCGATCTGACAAGCGCATTTGACCGTTTTTGCCGTTAAGGCTCTAACTTAATGATTGGACCCCGCGTCCCGCAGCTCGGCATTTAAGCGACTTGCGGGGCGTTTTGTATATTTAAGAGATAAAGATGACGGAGGGATAGAAAATGAGTTTGCAGCAGGAGATTATCAGCCGTTTGGGAGTGAAATCCACAATCGATGCGGCTGAGGAAATTCGCAGACGGGTGGATTTTCTGAAGGAGCAAGTATTGGGCTCGCGTACGACCGGATTGCTTATCGCAATTAGCGGCGGGATTGATAGCGCGGTGGCGACGGGGCTATGCAAACGTGCGACGGATGAACTGACGCAGGAGACAGGACGGGAATATATTACGCTCGGGGTCTTTCAGCCGTACGGAGAACAGGAGGATATCGCTCACAGCTACGAGGTCGCTAAAGCCTTCGGTTTGACGCATACGGTAGAGACGAATATTGAGGATACGGTGGACGAAATCGCGTTGGAAGTAGAACATGGACTAAAGGGGATCGGACAATTCCGGCATTTGAGCCATAAGGGCAAAGGCAATGTCAAAGCCCGGACCCGGATGATCATGCAGTACGCCCTCTCTTTTGAACTCAATCTATTGGTGGTCGGCACCGACCATGCTTCGGAAGCGGTCACGGGCTTTTATACCAAATGGGGAGACGGCGCCGTCGACATTACCCCGCTAAGTTCGCTGAACAAACGGCAGGTGCGGCAGCTTGCGCGTCATCTCGGTGTGCCGGCAGGCGTGATTGACAAGGCACCGACAGCCGGCCTGTGGGCGGGGCAAACCGACGAGCAGGAACTTGGAATCAGCTATGAGGATAACAGCGACTATCTGGAAGGGAAAGACGTTGATCCTGCCGTCCGGGAACGGCTGGAGTCGTTATACCGGAAGACGGAGCATAAACGGAGTCCGATTCCGGGGATCTGATTCTTCGGGGTCTAAGTCCAAGTCAGTCCTCGGGATCTAAGTCGTCGAGTTCTAGGTCGTTGAGTTCTAGGTCTTCGCTGAGTTGAACGAACGGGAGGTTGGCGAAACGTTGCTTTTAGAAAATAGGGGACTTTCAGGGCGTTATTTGCACTATTATTAGCTATTAGAGGGGAATAGAGGACTTTCGGGGTCTTATTTTGTAGACGCCATGCCCAAAAGGCCAATGATGAGCGAGATTGAGACAAATAGGGCCCCAAAAGGGCCTTATTTGCGGGAACGATCCTACGTTTAGGAAAATAGAGCCCAAAAAGTCCGCTAAACATTTCTCATTCATGCGAAATTTTTCTCAAGCATCCGAATCTTTCCTCCGAAGTTATTCGTATACATAATAACAGCTTGATACTAATACATACCTAAGGATTGAAAATCGGAGAGTTAGGGAGGATTGCATTTGAAAAACTTGTTCACTATTTTTGTGTCACCTGCGGAAACGTTCAATAGGGTCAGGGAGAAAAGCAAGACGGCATGGATCTTGCCGCTAATCTTGCTTATGGCAGTATCCGTAGTGACGATTTATTTGCAGTTGCCGGCCATAGAGCAGACGACCATTGATACCTTAGAAAAGCAAGGGCTGGTCGATCCAGGCAACATGGACGCCATTGTGGCATCTACCAATCTCGTCACCATAGTCACGGCGCCGCTTAGTTTAGCGGCCATGATTTTTGTCGGAGCTCTGCTGTATGTGCTTCTGAACCTGATTGTCCGCGGCGAAGCGAAGTACATGCAGTTGGTAACGATGATGTCCTACGCGGCTTTGCCCGGGATGCTGGGCAGCTTGCTTACCGGAATTATGGTATATGCTACCGAAGCCCAAGCGACCACGGACGTTTCACTCAGCCTGGCCGCCCTGGTATCCGATAAGACAAGTACGTTGTATTACCTTTTGTCGTTGACGAATCCGTTCGCTATCTGGGGCTTGGTCCTCTATGTAATCGGTGCTTCAGTGATGATGCAGCGCCCGCGGAAGACGGTAGGCATGTGGATTGTCGGTACCTGGCTCGTGTTTTCACTGGGTTCGCTGTTGTTCGTGTGATGATTAGAGAATGGGATAGGTGATGGAAGTGCTAAAAAGAAAGTGGTTTTGGGGACTTATTCTTGCATTAATTGTGATCGGCCTGGTTCTTGTTAATTTGATGAACACGAAACGGGCAACGCCGGTGAAGACCGCCGAGGTTGTTGAGGGGACGATTATAGAGGAGATTTACACCAATGGCAAGCTGGAGCCGGGGAAGACGACGGAGGTCTATTCTCCGGCCAGCGGGGTGATTGGAAAGCTAAATATTAAGCTTGGGGACTCCGTTACTAAAGGTCAGGTTCTGTTGAATCTCAAAATGGACGAGATCCAGGAACAATTGGAGAAGGAGCGCTTGAATTTACAACTGACGGAATCCGAACGGCTTCAGGCCAAGAAGCAGCATTTCGAGAAGTTTAAATCGGCGATGAACGAAGACCCTGAGTTGGAAGTAGAGGAACTGGATCTGACGGCCTATGATCTGCGTAT
>DJTQ01000030.1 GCA_002439285.1 Paenibacillaceae bacterium UBA6304 | reverse complement strand
ATTTGGAGCCGCTCTGGTGGAGTTTGGCGCTCGGCGCCTGTCTCGGTGGTAACGGCTCACTGATCGGAGCGAGCGCTAACCTGATCGCTGCAGGGATGTCCGCCAAGGAAGGGGAACCGATTACCTTCGTGAAGTTTTTGAAATTCGGTTTTCCGCTAATGCTTCTATCCATTGCAATTTCAAGCATTTATATTCTGATTGTCTACTTTTAGGGCCTTAAACCTTTTGAGATAAAAGGCATTGTATGCTATCCTTTTAGGTAAGTTACTATAATTCTAAGGGAGGGATATGACATGATGAGGCGGATTCAAAATATTTCCGCAGTGCTGGTTGTCGTATTTATGGCATTCTTCATGGCGATGTCCCTCCCCGTTCTTTCTATGACTCCCGGAATGTCCGAGAGCATAGAGAAGGAAGCTTACGAAACAGAGCAAAACAACCGTTCCCATCAAGTGTCTCTTCGTCTTAATTCTTCTTATCAGGGCAAGCTATTTATTGACAGGGCCCCTCTGCCTCTTCTGGCGGCCTCTGCATCCGCAATTCTATTGCTTGCCATTCCGCGGGTTTCTTTCCGCCCGTTCTTTTACCTGTTTATGAAACGTATTCTACTCATGCCGATTAAATTTACGAGCAAGTTTGTGGCTTGATTGCGGCTGTCTACGCAGTCTTATTAAGCCTGTGCCGTAATTTTCCGGCATTATTTTCCAGTCCCTATGGATTGGTTACTATGAACTCTGGAGGCTTGAACCTAATGAATCTTAAAGAAACGGATTTGCCGGGCATAGGTAAAAAATTCGTCGTTCAGACGCGCAGCGGAGAAAAATTAACGATCATCATTCATGATGACGGCCGGCGCGAGCTCTACCACTTTGATGAGGATAATGCTGACGACAGCATCTCTATGGTTACTTTGGATGATGATGAAGCAAGATACGTATCGGCCATTATCGGCGGAGTTACCTACCAACCGACGGCTCTCGAGAATATCGAAGTTGCGCTTGGCGATCTCATTATCGAGTGGTACCGTCTTGAACCGAATTATAAAGCCATTGGCAAAACTATAGGCGAACTTCGCATTCGTCAACGGTCCGGCGCGACCATTATCGCCGTTATCGAAAAAAATCAGAAAAAACACGTCAATCCCGGTGCGGATTTGATGCTTACCGCCGATGCCCTCGTAGTTGTGATCGGGGAACGTCTGCACCAACAACAAATCAGACATATTCTACTGAATGGAAGTGGTTGAATGGATCATATCGTACTTGAGATCGGCCTGGCGGTCGCCCTGATTGCGGCCGCCGGACTCATCTCCGCTAAATTGCGTCTGTCTGTAATCCCCTTTTATATTATTATCGGGATGATCGTAGGTCCTCATGCCATGGAACTCGGCCATTTTGATTTCCGCTTTATCGAAAGTGCCCCTTTTATCGATTTCATGGGACGAATCGGTGTCCTTTTCCTGCTCTTTTATCTGGGACTCGAATTTTCGGTCAGCCGACTGATCAAATCAGGCAAGTCGATCGTGATGGGCGGAACTATTTATATCGGAATCAACTTCGCGCTTGGCTTACTCTTCGGAATTGTATCCGGCTTTCCCCTTTCGGAGATCCTCGTAATTGCCGGCATTACTACCTTCTCTTCCAGTGCCATCGTAGCCAAGGTCCTCGTTGATTTGAAGAGAACGGCCAATCCGGAAACGGAAATGGTACTAGGTATTACCATGTTCGAAGATGTTGTACTTGCCCTCTATATATCCGTCTTGTCGGGACTGCTTCTCAGCGGATCTACTACACTCGGCGGAATCCTCTTGTCTACAGTGATTTCACTTGGTTATATGTTATTATTACTGTTTGTCGGAAGAAAACTTATCCCCTTACTCAACCGCGTTTTAAATATTCGATCTAATGAATTGTTCATTCTTGTTATTTTTTCCGGGTTGTTCCTCGTTGCCGGATTCTCTGAAACCATCCATGTCGCCGAAGCGATCGGTGCTCTTCTCCTTGGCTTAGTGCTTGCCGAAACGGAGCACGTAAAGCGAATCGAGAAATTCGTCATTCCATTTCGCGACTTTTTTGGAGCCGTGTTCTTCTTCAGCTTTGGTCTGTCCATTGATCCGACGCAGCTGGGCGGAGCGGTCTGGTATTCCTTGATTGCCGTTATTCTTACCTTGATCGGCAATATTACGGCTGGCATGATTGCCGGGCGAAAAGCCGGGCTATCTCCGAAGGCTTCCATAAATATCGGACTTACGATTGTCGGCCGGGGCGAATTTTCCATTATTCTTGTGAATTTGGGAAAAGCGGGGGGGTTAATGGCCATCCTTCAACCATTTGCAGCGCTATACGTGTTAATTCTAGCCATCCTTGGGCCGCTTCTGGCCAAAGAAAGCAAATGGGTGCTGAAACAATTGAATAAGGTATTTAAATTCGAAGAACGTTACCGGAAACAATTGGCCCAAAATAAACCGCTACAGGAAGAGCCTACTTCTTGATCGATGAATCGGAGTCAGACAATATCTTGTCATAGCCAAGCTGCCGTTACCCTTGGAAAGGGGGAGTGAGCTTGAAAACTAGACTCACCGCCGAATCTCCAATGAACGACCGCCGGTTTCCTTGGCGGATGTATCCCGCCTTAATTAGGCTTGCCGGCATCATTGCCGGAGCACTGCTGGCATCTGCAGGATTGGAATTGTTCTTAATGCCGCATGGCATCGTGGTAGGTGGAGTAACCGGTTTGTCCGCACTCTTTGCTCTATCTACGGAAATGAGACTTGGACTGTTCTTATTTCTGCTGAATCTGCCATTGCTTGTGTCCGCACGTAAAAATATCGATGCTTCCTTTGCGCTGTTTACCGTGTGTGGTCTGCTCGTATTCTCAATAGGCACGATACTGCTGCACCCTTATCCGGCGCTTATGGGCGATCCGCTTCCGGCCGCTTTGACCGGAGGACTATCCCTCGGGCTCGGCCTGGGGCTCGCCTTGCGCTTTGGCGGCGCGCTCGACACAGCCGAGAAGGCCGTGGAAAGGTTTCGTTTCCGGAAACGGAAAGGCCTCTCACCGGAAGGATTGATGTTGCTGCTAAATTGCTTCATCCTGATTGCCGCCGGCTTTCATTTCGGTTTTGAGCAGGCCGTGTATTCGGTAACCGCCTATATTCTCGCTTATGAATCGGTAAAAATCCCGCTGTTCGGCTTGAAGCTACACGTCCTGGTGCAGATTCAAAGCGCGGAATGCGTTGAGATTCAAATAGCGGTGGATCGTTACCTGAACCGCCGCGCTGCTTATATCGGGAATGCTCCGGACGGCGGCATCCCACAGGTGCTCCATTACAAATGCCATCGATGGGAAACGGCCCGGCTTAAAGCGATTGTGAAAACTTGCGACCCGGATAGCGAAATTTTCGTCCGCTCATAGGTATTTTAACTTATCATATCCTAACGTCTAAAACGCAAACGTCCCTGGTCCTGCTGGATAAATTCCGGCACGGACTAGGGTCGTTTGTCTTTCGCGCGTTTAAGAGGGATGTTGCCGGATTACTATCAAGATCAGATCAGGAACGTTCGACTACCGGAATTTCGGGCTTAGGCTTAATTCGCAGGATCTCCCCATCCCCCAGCTTAATCGCCAGTTCGACCTTTAACGTTGACAGTACCATCCAGGGGATGCAGCAGGGCAGCCATCTTGCATACAAATACTCTTTTCTAGGCGTTTACGAAAAGGCCCTCAGATGTCCGTCAATATTGTATTTTATCGTTCGATGTTCTCCAGGTGTTAAACGGTAGCAAGTTGTCCCTCGTTTGAATCTGTTTCATGGGGATGAAGCGATCTTCCATGGGCGTGGCAATCTGTTCGTAGATAAAATGATCGTCAAATCCGATGTCGGCGGCATCTTCCTTCGTGTTTGCATAATAAACGGCGTCCGGACGCGACCAGTAAATAGCTCCTAAACACATAGGACAGGGCTCACAGCTAGTATAGATGGTGCAGCCCTTTAACTCGAAATCATTCAAATGACGGCATGCCTCACGAATCGCCTGGACTTCGGCATGGGCTGTAGGATCGTTCAACGAGGTAACCGAATTTCTCCCCATTCCGATCACTTTGCCGTCTTTTACAACAATCGCTCCAAAGGGCCCGCCTTCGGCCTGAACGACATTCTCCATCGCTTCGGAAATCGCCATCTCCATCCAATGTTTATGATCTCTTTCTGTCATAATGATGTCTCCTTTACGATTGAGTTTCATTTGATGAGACTGGATATTAAAGGAAGCTTCAAATTTAAGTTATTATATTCCTTTTTCCTTACCATTTCTATACCCGGGATCCAAATCAAATAGCCCCCGCCTTGAATTTCAAGACGAGGGCTATTTACATTTCCGTTTAGAGAGGCATTAGTACAGCCTGCTTGGTTCGCAAACTTTCTCTCACATGGATCACACGCTGATTGTTGGAGCCACGCCATTTCAACTTCAGATTGCGCTGCTCCAGAATGAATTTCCCGTCGATAAGAACATCGCAATAACTTAGCAGTTCCCGCTTGCCTTCATCCACGACAATTTCCTCGAACGTATACCCGGACCAGATCCAGATATCCTTGGTGGGGCATTCTTTACGAACCCTGGAGACGAGTCCCAGCAGTCCTTCCACATTCTGAAACGGCTCTCCGCCCAAGATGGACAAGCCGGCTATATGAACATCCGGCATGTTCAAATCACCGATAATTTGTTCTTCCAGTTCTTCTGTATAGGGCTTCCCGTAATTAAAGTTCCATGTAGCCGCATTAAAGCAGCCTTTGCAATGATGTGTACAACCTGAAGTAAATACCGAATGCCGAAGTCCTCTTCCATTGATGACGTCAAATCTTTTATAATCCGCGATGTACATAAAGCCTCACATGTGCTTCACGCGGGAGAGTACTTCTTTTTGCTTGCCAGCATTAAACGGGCGTTGACTCGGCTCCGACAAATATCCGCAGCAGCGCCGGATGACGGAAGAAGTTTTCGGATTGGCATTACCGCAGTTCGGACATTCAAATCCGGTATTGGTGGCTTCAAACTCCCCTTCAAAACCGCATTCCAAGCATCTATCCGTCGGGGTGTTCGTTCCAAAGTAAGGCACCCGTTCATAAGCGTAATCCCATACCGCTTCCAGTGCCTCCGGATTGTTGACAAGCGAGTCGAATTCGCAGTACGTAATAAATCCGCCATTCGCAAACTGCGGGTAATCCTTCTCGAATTCGATCTTTTCAAAAGGAGTCACTTTTATATTAACGTCAAGATGAAAAGAGTTCGTATAATACCCTTTGTCCGTCACTCCGTCTACACGGCCGAACTTCTCCTCATCCAGCTTGCAGAACCGGTAGCATAGAGATTCCGCCGGTGTGGAATATAAGCTGAAGCCATATCCGGTCTCCTCTTTCCATTGCTCGGCTTTTTGACTTAAGTACTGCACGATCTGCAACCCTTTTTTCCGTAATTCCTGATCATCAAAAAGACAGGTTCCGTACAAAGCCATCATCGTTTCATGAATCCCGATATAGCCTAAAGAAATGCTGGCTCTACCGTTCTTAAGCAGGTGATCGATCGTATCCTCGGATTGAAGGCGGCTTCCGGCTGCTCCCTCCATATATAAAATAGGAGCCACCTTGGCCTTGACGCCCTTCAAACGTTCGATGCGATACATCAGCCCTTCTTTGCACACTTCCAGCAATTCATCCAAATGCCGGTAGAAGGCTGTCTCCGAGCCGTTTGCTTTGATAGCGATCCGCGGTAAATTAGCGGTCACTACCCCCATGTTAAAACGACCGTCGTGTAATTCTATTCCGTTCTCTTCATATCTACCTAAGAAAGAACGACATCCCATCGGAAACTTAAAAGAGCCGGTAATTTCTTTTACCTTCGGCACGGAAATAATGTCGGGATACATCCGTAATGTACTGCATTTTAGAGCCAACTGTTTGATATCGTAATTCGGATCCCCCGGCTTCAGATTGACGCCCTCTTCCAGGCCAAAGATCAGCTTAGGAAAAATAGCAGTTTTCCCGTCTCTTCCGAGTCCGCGGATCCGGTTTTGCAAAATAGCGATTTGGATTTGCCGCTCCGCCCAAGACAATCCCCGGCCAAAACCGAACGTACTAAAAGGCGTCTGTCCGTTTGCGCTTACCAGTGTATTGATTTCATATTCAAGGGATTGGAATGCATCATAGGTTTCTTTTTCGGTCAGATTTTTGGCATATTCAAAGCAACGCGGATACTTTTTATGTAACTCTTCATTTTCCCAGGAAATATCTATGGCTTTGATTTCGTCAGTTTCCAGCATATATAGCCATTCCAGGCCTTTGCGATAGTGCTTGTTGAAAGATTCTAAGACGTACGGGGCCAAAATCCGATCGATTTCATTAATCGTATTGCCGCCATAGATATGGCTCGCCACTTGCGCAATAATCTGGGCCGTGATGGCTGTCGCAGTCGTAATGGATTTCGGAGTTTCAATTTGTGCGTTGCCCAGCTTAAATCCGTTCTCAAGCATTCCTTTCAGATCGATCAGCATGCAGTTATAAATCGGAAAATATGGGCTGTAATCCTGGTCATGAAAATGCAGATCCCCGCTGTTATGAGCTTCAACGACCCGTTTGGGGATCATATAGGTTTGGGCGAAGTCCTTAGCCATGATGCCTGCAAGCAAATCGCGCTGCGTTGGAATCGTCGCACCATCCTTATTGGAGTTCTCTTTTAATACCTCTTCATTCGTGAGCTCCAGGAGCCCGAGTACCTTCTTATCCAGGCTGCTGCGCTCGCGCCGCTTCAAGGTTCTAACTTCACGATAGCCGATGTAGGCCTCGGCGGCATCTTTCCTTCTGCTGTTCATCAGAGCGGATTGAACTTCGTCCTGAATATGTTCAATATCCACTTTCTCAAGCTTGGAAATTTTCCGCGTCACTTTGTCGGCTATCTTTTGTGCCAATTCAGCATCGCCTTTTTTCTCGGTATGATTCATGGCCGCGCAAATCGCATCGATGATTTTCTGTTGATTGAAAGCTACCTCTGAACCGTCTCGCTTAATAACTATCATGAATTCCATCCTTCGTATTAATTTTAAAATCAGGTATACAACTAGGGGGCGTCTAAGTTTCATCCCCCGCTTGTCCAGGAAGTATACCTTATTAAAAATCAACTTACAGTGATTATGAACACTGCCGAAGGCAAAATGCTACTATATATAGTAAAACAACCTACTTAATCACTTCGTAACATAACCGTAGATATCCGCTTGTCTCGTAGAGCTGTGTTCGCAGAAGTTTTAAATCCTGTCTGCTGGTGATATTCTCCAGATACCTATTGCCGCTCTCAGCGATAACAGGGTGAACAATCATGCGGAATTCATCAACCAAGTCGGCATCTAGCAAGCTTTGTACCAGACCGGCACTCGCAGGGATGATGATATTGCCCTGAAGCTCATTTTTAAGCGCCTTCAATTTATTCTCTACATTGCCTATTAAGAGCGTGACCGTATCTTTATAATCCCCCACTTCACTTCACACTCACTGTTACGAGTTGCCACATACTTGCGGGTTTTGTTCATGGCATCAGCCCAATCTCCCTCTTGAAAAGGCCAAAAGGTGGTGAGTCCCTCATACGTGACTCGGCCCATCAAGAGTGCGTTAGTCTGCTGAAACATAACCAGATTATCCATCGTCGCGTCTATGATACCGGGCATTGCCCAGCTAACAGAATAAGCCTCATGACCGCCTTCCGAATCAGGTGAACGCATACAATAACTTGATTCGATATGTATACATCCATGGCACTTCTCAGCGAGCTTATACGCTTCAGTTCTGAACCAGATTGGAACATATATCTTCGGGTGATCTGTTGATGGCATAGTTACGAGTGTATATATACAACAAAAAAGCCTTCAAGGATTTCAATCCAAGAAAGCTTCATTGTTTATTAGTGTGATGCCGGTGAAGGGACTCGAAC
>DJTQ01000337.1 GCA_002439285.1 Paenibacillaceae bacterium UBA6304 | reverse complement strand
GGCGGTATATTCACCGCGGCTGACGCGTATGAGAAGATTCGCGCCGGCGCCAGTCTGGTGGAGATATATACGGCATTGATTTATGAAGGACCTGAAATTAACCGCAAACTGCATCGCGGACTGCGGGAACTGCTGAAACGGGACGGCTTCGCTCATATTTCCGAAGCGGTCGGGGCCGATCATCGTTAATGGCGGAGAAGACAGGAGGCACACGCATGGACAGTCGGGATTGGGGAACTTTTTTGCTTCCGTATGAACAAACGGTTGAAGAATTGAAGGTAAAATTCAAAACAATGCGGTCCGAGTTAAAGAAGCGTGAGGAATACGCTCCAATTGAATTCGTGACCGGAAGGGTCAAGAAGATCTCAAGCATTCTCGATAAGGCCAAGAGACTGGACGTCTCGATGGATGATCTGGAAACGGGAATCGAGGATATCGCGGGTATTCGCATCATGTGCCAGTTCGTGGAGGATATCCGCCGCGTAGCGCAATATATCCGGATGCGCAAGGATTTGACTGTGCTGTATGAGAAAGATTACATTACGAACTATAAGGAAAGCGGATACCGTAGTTTCCATATGATCGTGGAATACCCGGTGCAAACGGCGCTCGGCCAAAAAAATGTACTCGCCGAAATCCAGATCCGGACGCTGGCGATGAATTTCTGGGCTACGATTGAGCATTCCCTGAACTATAAATTTAAAGAGAGTCTGCCTGACGAGATGAGGAAGCGGTTGAAAAAGGCTGCCGAGGCGGCGAATGTACTGGATAATGAAATGTCCAGCATCCGTCAGGAGATTCTGATCGCGCAGAAGAGCTTCGAAGACAATTCCAATATCGTCTCCCAGTTGCTTTCGGCGATCCATCAGCTCTATTTTTACCACCTTGTTTCCGAGGCGATCGATGCGCAGGAACGGTTTAATAATCTGTGGCAGCACCAGGATATGGAGGGCATGAAAGATTTGCTCGCCGGAGTGAAGGGCCTGATCAAGGCTTCCAAAAAAGTCGAGGAGCCCGGGGATGAATTATGAGCCGCTTTATGTGGCGTATCTGATCTATTTCAACCGGGACCGGGACTACTTCGAATGCCATGAGGTGTTGGAGGAACTTTGGCTCATGCAGGACAGGGAACCTCTGTATAAAGGTTTGCTGCAGATAGCGGTCGGTTTGTACCATTTCCGTAATGGGAACCTCACCGGCGGAAGAAAAATGCTGCGCTCCGCCGTGGAACGGCTTGCGCCCTATCCTTCCGATGCACTAGGCATTGATCTTGGCCGATTAAGGAGCGAAGCGGATGTCTATGCGAGCAGGTTGGAGAATTATGAACGGGATCCGTTCGATTATTACGACCTGAGCATCGAGCTTCGGGATCCCGCCCTGGTGAAGGCGGTGGAGGATGCGTCCCCGGGGATCGCTCCGAATGTCCCCCAGCAGCGAGGTCCCCGGCGGGGAGCAAAGCACGAAGCGCGCGAAGCTATGATCAAAAAGCGGGAATAATACACGCGAAATTCAAGGTAGATGCAGCTTGCTCCCCGGGAGCGGCTGCATTTTGCTCGTTTGTGTTACAATAAGCTTGCCGAAAATGATTTGGGGACTAAAGAAAGAGATGCAGGCAAGGGAGTAAAATGATTCCGAAGAAGCTGAAAGCTTTCTGTAAGAAAGCTGCATCGGAAGCATAAGCTGCGGTGGCCTTTGGTTCCGGATTTCTACCGAATCTGATTCTATAAGATCAAGAAATCTGGAATGGGCAGCGATCGTAGGAACATTTTACGTACTTGCCCCCATATCCAATTCACTAGTTCTTATATAGCATAGAGAAATGGAAGGTAGAATTATGGCAGTACAATTACCGGTTGCTTTTCTGAACCGAATGAAAGCCTTCTTGGGCGATGAATACAATGATTTTCTCTCCTCCTACGATAAGCCGAGGTATGCGGGCATCCGGGTCAATACGTTAAAAATAGACGAGGATGCTTTCCGCGCGATTTCTCCTTTTGAACTGAGGCCGATCCCCTGGTGTGAAACCGGCTATTATGTGGACGAAGGATTGAAGCCGGGGAAACATCCGTACTATCATGCCGGCCTTTACTATATTCAAGAGCCAAGCGCCATGGCTCCCGCCGAAGTCTTGGCGGTGGAACCGGGCGACCGGGTACTTGATCTTTGCGCCGCTCCCGGCGGCAAGTCAACGCAAATCGCGGCGAAGCTGAAAGGTCAAGGACTGCTGGTCACCAATGACATCAGCGCGGAGCGAACCAAGGCGTTGGCCAAAAATATGGAGTTGTACGGAGTACGCAATGCCGTAGTTCTCAATGAGACACCGGAGCGGATTGCGCAGGCTTTCCCCCGATTTTTTAACAAAATCCTGATCGATGCTCCTTGTTCCGGCGAAGGGATGTTCCGCAAGGATGAGGATATGGCCCGTCAGTGGGAGCGCCATTCGGTCGCGAAGTGCACGCTTATGCAGCAGGATATTCTTATGACGGCGGCCGCGTTGTTATCGCCGGGCGGCAGAATTGTCTATTCGACCTGCACGTTTGCTCCTGAAGAAAACGAGGCGAGAATCGCCGAGTTTCTGGAGCGAAATCCCGACTTTGAAGTGATTCCTTTGCCGGAGGCATCCGGCTTTTCGCCGGGTCGTCCGGATTGGCTTGCCCTCTTGGAGAGCGGCGAGAACGAGGCTTTGAATCTGGATCAGGGCGGCGCGACGTTACCGGGAATTTCCGGGGAGGCGTCAAGGCAAACCGCTGGTTGCGGGAGATTATGGCCGCATAAAGTGGAGGGCGAGGGACATTTTCTCGCCGTGTTGCAGCATAAGGGGGTACCTGTACCACCTATGTCATCGGCTCAAGCCGGAGCGTCATCCGCTTCCTGCGGACAAGACCGACAGACGGAAGAACGGAGCGGTAAATCACGCCGACAAGGACGCGCCGAAAGTGCGAAGCATGCTGGGAAGAAAGCGCCGGAAGAGCGGGAATTGCTGGAGATCTGGCGGGCGTTTGCAGCCGAGCAGTTATCTTTCTCCCCGACTGGAGAGGCATTGATGTTTGGCGGGAATGTTTATTTGTCCCCGCTAACCAAACAGCAGCTTCACGGCCTCAAAACCGTGCGCCCAGGCTGGTATGTAGGCACTGTAAAGAACGGGAGGTTCCAACCGGGACATCCGTTGGCTGCTGCGCTACACCCTTCGGAGGCGGTAAGAGTTCTGGATTTATCTCTCCCTGAAGGGGAAGCCTTGAGATATTTGAAGGGAGAAACGCTGGAGATTCCGGAATCGCGGATCTCGCATCAGCCGGATACCAAGCCCAAGGGCTATGTCCTCATAACGGTTGACGGCTATGCTCTCGGATGGGGCAAATGGCAGGATGGCCTGCTTAAAAACGAATACCCTGCCGGCTGGAGGTGGATCTAAAGTCAATGAGTGAAGGAAAAAAGACACAACGTATCGATAAAATACTCGGCAATCTGGGATACGGATCCCGCTCCGACATCAAGAAGATGGTGAAGCAGGGAAGGATTTCGCTGAACGGCAAGGTGGTAAAGGACAGCGGAGTCCAAAGCAACCCGAACGCGGACCTGATCGAGGTTGATGGAGAGGGAATCTTTTACCGGGAATTTATTTATATCATG
>DJTQ01000339.1:1502-7429 GCA_002439285.1 Paenibacillaceae bacterium UBA6304 | reverse complement strand
GACGAAGTATTGATTGGCGCCAATTCGACCATCCTGCCGGGGGTCACTATTGGCGACGGGGCCGTAGTGGCCGCCGGCTCAGTCGTGCATAAGGATGTAGCTCCGGGAGCTTTTGTAGGCGGTAATCCGCTCAGGGTTCTGGAAAGGAAAAATCCGGAAGGAATGGAGCGTGGGGACGTCGAAATGGAATAAAGTTAGTTATTCCATTGAAGGAGTTGTGGTTGACATGAGCGACATGGCCTTTGTCAGCAGCGCGTTTCATACGTTCATCAAGGAAGCCCCGGAGTATCAACGGATTTGGACGGAGACGGCCCAGCAATTGGGGGAAGTCAGCAAACTGGATCCTAAAACCGAAGAACTAGCTTACATTGCCGTACTGGCGGCAGCCCGTATGGAAAGCGGAATCCCTTTTCACGTGAAGCATGCCAAATCGCTGGGTGCCTCACGCGAGGAGATTATCAGCGCCGTGCTGGTTGGACTGCCTGCAGTCGGAAATGCGGTCATTCAAGTTTTGCCCGCTGCGATCCAGGCGTTTGACGAGGAGTAGACCGAGTGAAGGGAAGAAGAGACCTTGCTCGAATAGTTAGTTGAGTATTATTCTAGGGAGCCTACGCATAAAGCGCATAGGCTTTTTTTATTTGCGTCCTTAAACTTTCAGCGTTGATTCAGCATGAATTCAGTTAGCGGGAGTAACCTAATAGCCGTGATACAGGAGACTCTGAATACCGGAATGGATAATGTAGTTTCCTAACTTTCCTGTATTAGGTATGATGGATTAGAAACGAAATGATGAGCCGAATGGGCAATGCAATAATTTCACAGCTTCATTTCAGCATGATATAGGGTAACTAAACGGTATTAACTTACGTCTTGAATAGCATAAGAGGTGGTTAGCATTAGAAGAACCTATGAATACTGGGAGTTGATGACGTGAAGTCCAAGGTCAAGGAAAGATTGCCCCAGCTGGATTTGTTTCGGGCATTCGCCATTTTTAGTGTAATTCAAGTTCATGCTTCTTCATTCGCGGCCGGGTGGCAAGCCCTGGATTCGTCCGCATTCTACTTTTACAATTGGATGAATATCTTTTTTAGAATCGGGACGAGCTCGTTCATCTTTCTGAGCAGCTTCGTATTGTTCTACAATTATTACAACAAGCCGGTAAACCGGAATTTAATCGGGCGATTCTACAAAAAAAGATTGACCTATATCATCCTGCCTTATCTGCTCGTATCCTTCTGTTATTTCCTGGTGGCGGTCTGGATTCAAAAGGATTTCCTCGACCATTCGGTCACCGAGCTGCTTCAGCTACTGGGGATCAAGCTATTGACGGGAAGCGCATATACGCATTTATATTTCATCTTTATTAACATTCAATTCTACATCTTGTTCCCGTTATTGCTGTGGCTAATTCAGTCTCTGGGCAAGAGCAGGGTATCCGTAGCCTGGATTCTCCCTGCAGGATTGGCGATTCAATGGGCGTTCTTCTTTTGGAACAAGTACCAGCTGCAACTTCCGAATAAAGGGAGCTATGCTCCCTCATATATGTCCTTTTATATGCTGGGCGCCGTGATGGCGATTTATTACGATCAAATCAAAGCTTGGCTGACAACGGGATGGAAACAGGCCTCCAAGCTTCAAAGAGGTTGCACGCTCGCGCTTTGGGGCGGTTGGCTAATTATGGCTTTCGTCGATGTGCAGCTGTACTATTTTTTCCGTACGAAAGTATATTTGCCGGATACGAATACATTTGAGCTTATTTGGAACATCCATTTGCTACTCTCGGCGGTTGTTCTGCTAAAGGCGGCATTCCTGGTATATCGTAAGGGCTCGGCTTTCTGGGTAAAAGCCCTGATTCGTATGGGTCAACTATCATTCGCCATCTACCTGTTCCATCCGTTTGTCCTGCTGGTGTACCGGAGATTCCGCAATCGATTGGCGGGAGAGGAGATTTCGTTGGCGTATTTCTTCTTTATTATCGGTGGTTCGATCTGCGCCTTGCTACTGTCATGGGTGTTTGTGCAGTTCTGTTTCAAGCGGCTCCCGTTCGCCTCCTGGTTCCTTGGGAATGTACCGGATTCGTTAAAAAAGAAAAAGGAGCTGCCGGAGCAGGACCGCAGTTCCACCCCGACTGTAAATGTAAATATGTAAGGCAGGAAACCGGCTTGGGAGCAAGCCGGTTTTTTTGTGCAAAAAAGAATGGGACCGGCCATGACATTCTATAATTTTCCTAATATACTTAGGAATATAATGCAATTGGGCTACGAGGGGACAAGCCCAAGCAAGCGTTGACGGTTCCCAAACAAGTATGATAAGATATGCCATATTCTTTAATTTGGTAGTATGGTAGCACTTTAATATGATAAAGAAAAATTCGATTTAAAAAAGTAACTCTACGTGGTGAGGTGAACGTTTTGTCGAAACCGAAGGGCTTTGAAAAACCAGCCGGCGTTCGTGATTATTTACCGTATGCGGCCGAGAAGCTGCGGGTCATTGAGCGCAGCGTGCTGGATTGCATGGCCGGCTGGGGCTATCGTCAAATCATGACGCCAACGATGGAATATTACGATACCGTAGGCGTGGCGAGCTCGACGTCGGACCAAAAGTTGTTTAAACTGCTCAACAACCGGGGGACCACGATGGTTCTCCGTTCGGATATGACGGCCCCGATTGCCCGAGTCGTTGCTTCGATGCTGAAGGAGGAACCTCTGCCGCTACGGCTGTCTTATCATGCTAACGTGTTTCGCGCGATTGAGGAGGAAGCGGGCAAGGAAGCCGAGTTCTTTCAAACCGGCGTGGAACTTGTTGGAGATGACTCCCCGGAAGCGGATGCGGAAGTGGTGGCTTTGGCGGTAGCTTCCTTAAAGGCGGCCGGAGTGACGTCGTTCAAAATCGCACTAGGTCATGTCGGTTTCCTGAACGGGCTGCTAGAGGATGCGGTACCCGGGCAAGAAGAGATCCGGGAAGCGCTGAAGGAAGGGCTGCTTCACCGGGATTATGTCGGTTACCGCGAGACTCTGGCGGGCCTGTCCTTATCGGCGGAGCAGCGCGAAGAGCTGGAGGGCATCCTGCGGCTGCGCGGCGGGAAGGAAATCTGCCGCCAAGCGCTGGAACTCAGCGGGAATCCGCTGGCACAGCATGCGGTACAACATCTTAGCGAGGTGTGGGATGCGCTTGAGGATTACGGCGTGGCGCAGCATGTGATGATCGATCTGACGATGATCGGCGACTTCTCGTACTACACGGGCATGACGTTTGAAGGATATGCTGCCGAGCTGGGCTTTCCGGTTTGCAGCGGCGGGCGCTACGACAACCTGCTGCAGCAGTTTGGACGCCCGGCTCCGGCGACGGGATTCTCGCTGAAGACCAACCGGATTCTTGACGGGGTAGACGGAATCAGGCCGGAGCCGGAGCTGCCAGTTCTGCTGCAGTATGATGCGGCGAACCGCAAGCTGGCGTTTGGTGCAGCCGCGGAGCTGCGCACCGATGGGCGCAGCGTAGTAATGCGCCATGTCGAAGGGCCGGAGGACGTGCTGAGCGACACAATCGCCAGGGAAGTCCGGACAGGACCGCTAGGCCCGGCGTACGGCGAGATCCGGACTTACACGAGCTTCTAGAGGGATATGATAGATTGAAGATCGACGAAGGATTGAAGGGCGCGTATAGACCGATGGTAGTCGATAGACTGAGACGACGATAAATTGAGGGATAAACCGAGGGCCGACGATAAATCGAGGGATAAACTGAGAGATAAACCGAGGGCCGCCGGGCGATGGTTCGAAGGCCGAGCTTGATGCGGACGCGCTTGGATGGATGACCCTGATGGTTTGCATCATCTCTGCGATCAATCTGTCTTCCTCGCAGCAAATTAACTGGATAACCTACAGCTAATTTGCTTGATCCGAGCAATTAAGGATAAATAACTGGAAAACCTCCAGTTATTTCGAGGGTTTTCGGGAGATCGACCGCTTGACGGGCGAATTAACTGTAGGTTTTCCATCTAATGATGGAAATGGGTTGCCTAGAGAATATTTAACTGTAGGTTTTCCAGTTAATTGTGACTTGAGGAGTAATAGTGGTGTTGGAAGTAGTAAGCTGCTTATGGAGTGTTGGAGCGGCTGAGGAGAATGGAGTAGCTGGTGGTAATGGTGCTTACTGATGCTGGTGAGTAACTAGTGATAATGGTGCTTACTGGTGTAAGTGGAGTAACTGGTGATTATATAGCCTAACGGCGCTAAAAGAGGTAACGGGTAACTAAGGTAAGGTAACTAGGAGTTCCAGGTAACTGAGGTTGGTTTACTGAGGGATAATAGTGCTTTTAATGTAACTAGTGCAGTTGGTTGAGATAAATGTTGTGGCTCATGGCAAATGAAGCAGGGTGGTCGAAAGGAGGTCGGATCTGTCTTGGGAGAAATTATTAAGGTTGCAATGCCGAAAGGGCGTATCTATAAAAAGGCATCGGCTCTGTTCCGCGAGGCGGGAATCCAAATCCCGACGGATGTGGATGAATCGCGCAAACTGGTCATTCCACTGCCGGAGATCGGTATGGAGTTCATTCTCGCTAAGCCAGTCGATGTGCCTACTTATGTAGAATACGGCGTGGCGGACATTGGGATCGTCGGCAAAGACGTGTTAATGGAAGAGAATCGGGACGTGTACGAACTGTTGGATCTCGGCATCGCCCGTTGCCGGATGTCCGTGATTGCGTTGCCGGATTGGAAGCCGGGGATTCACCAGCGGGTGGCTACGAAGTATCCGAATGTGGCATCGCAGTATTTTCGCGAGCATGGGCAGCAGGTAGAGGTTATCAAGCTGAACGGTTCCATCGAGCTGGCGCCTCTGATCGGTCTCGCCGACCGGATTGTCGATATGGTGGAGACGGGCCAGACGCTTCGTGAAAATGGACTGGTCGAGCTCGAAAGTATCTTTGAAATTACAAGCCGGCTGGTGGCAAACCGAGTCAGCTATCGGATGAAAAACGCAGAAATTCAAGCGGTATGTGATGCGCTAGAGCGGGTCATTTCAACGAAAAGTGAAGCGTAAGCGATAGAAGGATTTTATCGTTAGAAATAAGACTTCCGAAACAAGCGTTAAAGTAAATAAAGTTAAGGAATGACGGATGCCGGGGAGGGCTGCGGGATGAAAATCGTGAGGGCACAGGAATTTGATCTGCGGCGGGAGGTTGAATACGGATCGGCGGAGCAAAATGAAATGGTCCGGACCATCGTCTTGGATGTGAAAAAAGAAGGGGATGCCGCCCTGCTGCGGTATACGGAAAAGTTCGACGGTGTAAAACTGGAGTCCGCAGGGCTTCGAGTGACGCAGGAGGAATTGCAGGCAGCATACAGCCAGGTAGAGCCATCGTTTGTTGAGGCTATATCGGCGGCTGCGGCGAATATACGCGCTTTTCATATGCGGCAGAAGCGCAACTCCTGGATGGACTTGCAGCCGGACGGTAGTCTGCTCGGGCAAATTATCCGGCCGCTCAAGCGGGTCGGCGTGTATGTGCCGGGCGGCAAGGCGGCGTATCCTTCTTCGGTGCTCATGAACGTCATTCCGGCACAAGTCGCCGGCGTGCCGGAGATCGTGATGGTCACGCCGCCGGCCACCGGCGGGACAGCGGGCATCGACCCGTATATTCTCGTCGCGGCGGCTGAAGCCGGCGTGCACGAAATATACCGGGTCGGGGGGGCGCAGGCCATAGCGGCGCTGGCCTACGGCACGGACACGATTGCACCGGTCGATAAGATCTGCGGACCGGGCAATATTTACGTCGCGCTGGCGAAACGCGAGGTGTACGGCGTGGTCGACATCGACAGCATCGCCGGGCCGAGCGAGATCGCCGTGCTGGCGGACGACAGCGCCGACCCCGCCTACGTTGCGGCGGATCTGCTGTCGCAGGCTGAGCACGACGAGATGGCGTCAGCCAT
>DJTQ01000339.1:0-1403 GCA_002439285.1 Paenibacillaceae bacterium UBA6304 | reverse complement strand
AGCCATCCTTGTGACGCCGTCCGAGGCTTTTGCGAAGGCATGTCAGGCGGAAGTGGAGCGCCAACTGGCGGAGTTGCCGCGCCGGGACATCGCCGGAGCATCGGTACGGGATTACGGCGCGGTAATTCTCGTCGATTCCGTGGAAGAGGGAATCGGTGTCATCAACAAGCTGGCGCCGGAGCATTTTGAGCTGATCGTAGAGGAGCCGATGGCCTATCTCGGATTGATCGAGAACGCCGGAGCCATTTTCCTCGGGCCGTACAGCTCGGAACCGGTGGGGGATTATTTTGCCGGACCCAACCATATTATCCCGACCAACGGCACGGCGCGGTTTTCGTCGCCGGTCGATGTGGATGATTTTATTAAAAAATCGAGTCTGATTTATTATAGCAAGGAAGCTTTACTGCAAAACGGTGCGACGATCATGGAGCTGGCGCGGCGGGAAGGCCTGGAAGGCCATGCCCGGGCGATCGAGATCAGGCTGCTTAAAGAAGGAAAGGCGGGGGCTAACGATGACCAAAAGTAATGGGGAAGTGAATGCGGAAATGAACGGGACAGAAGCGCGGGAACGCCGTGCGGAGATCAGCCGCAAAACGAATGAGACGGACATTAAGCTGCAATTTGCAGTTGATGGCACGGGTCAATCGGAGCTTGAGACGGATGTGCCGTTTTTGAACCATATGCTGGATTTGTTCACGAAGCACGGGCATTTTGATCTTTCGGTGCAAGCACATGGGGATATCGATATCGATGATCATCATACGGTCGAGGATATCGGCATTTGCCTGGGGCAATGCCTCCGCGAAGCGCTCGGCGACAAGCGGGGCATCAAGCGTTATGCCAGCGTGTTCGTTCCGATGGATGAGGCGCTTGCGCAGGTAGTTATCGACGTCAGCAACCGGCCGCATTTTGAATATCGCGCGGAGTATCCGTCCGACCGGGTCGGCAGCTTCGATGTCCAACTCGTCCATGAGTTCCTTTGGAAGCTGGCTTTGGAGGCGCGGATTACGCTGCACGTAATCGTCCACTACGGCCACAACACGCATCATATGATCGAGGCTGTGTTTAAGGCACTCGGCCGGGCCATCGACGAGGCGACGAGCGTAGACCCGCGCGTGACGGGCGTGCCGTCGACGAAGGGAGTGCTGTAGGTGACGATCGCGATTGTCGACTACGGCATGGGCAATTTGCACAGCGTCAGCAAGGCCGTCGAGCGACTCGGCTACGAGGGGCTTGTCACCGGGGACGCTGACGCGATTCTTGGTGCCGACGGCGTGCTGCTACCCGGCGTCGGGGCTTTCGGCGACGCGATGGAGCACCTGCGCGCGTCGGGGCTGGACGCCGTGGTGCGCCAGGCGGCCGCGAGCGGCAAGCCGCTGCTCGGCATCTGCCTCGGCATGCAG
>DJTQ01000338.1 GCA_002439285.1 Paenibacillaceae bacterium UBA6304 | reverse complement strand
GGCCGCATATCGCTCTGCTGGACATAAATATGCCCGGCATCGACGGTCTGGAAGCACTGCGGGAAATCAAGCGGCGGCTTCCGGACATCAAGTTCGTGATCGTCACCGCCTATGATTATTTTCCGTATGCTCAGGAGGCGCTCTCCCTGGGCGTGAAAGAATATATTTTGAAGCCGGCTAAGCAAGAGCAAATGGTCGAGACGCTGAAACGGCTGATCGGAGAAATTGAGCGGGAGAAGCAAGACAGAACAGTGGAACTTGAATTGCGTCATAAAGTATCGCAACTGCTTCCGTTGGCCGAGAATGAACTGGCTTTGATGCTCATGTTGGATCAGATTGCGGGCTCGGGTGCGGATCAATTGTCGGAATGGCTCGACTTTCCGCTGGATGAGGGATGTGCGTTCGTGATCGCCTTAAGCGGGACGCTTTTATCCTCGGACAGGAAGAAAATTCACGACTATTTCCGCAGCTTTGTCAAAACCCATGGGCCGTCCTCGATTGCCAGCTCTTTGATCGATCATCATATGGTCTTTTTCCTCCGAAAGCCGGTATCCCTTAACGATAAGGATTGGCGGCAGCTCACGGAGCAACTGGCCCGCCAGATTTATGAGCTTGCCGTTCAACAGCTCGGACATAAGGTATCTATCGGAATCGGATCGATTCACAGCGGTGCGGAAGGAATGCGGCAATCGTATTTTGAGGCCGTGTTTGCCACAACCCTGCCGCAGCGGAAGGAACCTTATTATTTCGAGGAGCTGAAGCAGCGCAATTTTCATATTGCTTCTCCAACTGCCGGCCTCGGCGAAACGGAACGCATGCAGCAGTCTTATGTGCTATCGGCCCTGCAGCATATTCGCGAACAGCGTGAGGAGCAGACATTGTCCGTGCTTGGCAGAGCTAAGAAGTATATCGAGGAGCGATTTACGGAGGATCTCTCGCTGGAGGAAGTGGCCGATTATGTGCACTTGAATCCACACTATTTCAGTAAGGTGTTCAAACAGGAATATGGAGAGACCTTCATAGATTTTGTTACCCGGCTACGGATCGAACGGGCTATTGCCAAGATGGCCTCCGGCCAGCTCTCACTGAAGGAGGTCAGCTTTGAAGTCGGCTACAAGGACCCCAATTATTTCAGCCGTGTTTTCAAAAAAGTGACGGGCGTCTCTCCGACGGAATACCGGGATCACCATCAATAGGCCAAACTCCGGGCTCGGGCTCCCCGGCATGGACTATTTTGTGATGGACCTTAAAATGGTGCTAGTCCGGAGCGATTCTCGCTCCCGTCATTTCGCAAGATTAAGATTGTGCATGCGATGCACGTTTTTTTACAGACGATTGATCGCTTTTCACGGACTATGGCGTGTTATACTTTTCCCCGATAGTTAGCAACCTAGAGATTCATGCTAGAAAGAAGGGGAATTTTCCATGGCTATAGTATTAGAAAAAGAAGCCGTTTCGAAAGAGGCGGAGAACGGGAAGCAAAGCATGCTATTCGTTACTCTCGTCTCCATCATTGCGGCGTTGGGAGGTCTGTTGTTCGGATTCGACACCGCTGTCGTTTCGGGAGCCATCGGTTTCTTGGAGCAGCGCTTCGGGCTGAACGATTTTCAGGTAGGCTGGGCGGTATCGAGTATGATCGTTGGCAGCGTGACGGGTGCCGCCATTTCCGGTTATTTCAGTGAACGATTCGGCCGCAAAAAAGTGCTGATGGCCGCTGCGCTGCTGTTCGTCATCGGCTCACTCGGTTCCGCGCTTCAGGACACCTTTACGGGTTATATTATCTTCCGCATCATCGGGGGGATCGGGATCGGTATTACCTCGACGATCTGTCCGGTATATAACGCCGAGATTGCACCCGCCAAACATCGTGGACGGCTGGTGGCTTTGAACCAATTGGCCATCGTGACCGGTATTTTCCTGGTGTACTTCGTGAATATGTGGATCGCCGGCATGGGCGATGACGCTTGGGACGTATCTACGGCCTGGCGCTGGATGTTTGCTGTTGGGGCCGTTCCGGGTTTGCTGTTCCTAGTTCTGTTGTTCTTGATTCCGGAAAGTCCGCGCTGGTTGATCAAGCAGGGGAGAGCTCAAGAAGCGCTGCCGATTCTGTTGAAGGTTCACGGCGAAGAGCCGGCCAAACGGGAAGTGCTTGAGATTAAAGCTTCTTTCCAAAATGAGAGCGCATCGATCAAGGAGCTGTTCTCGCCGGGGATTCGGATCGCAGTACTGGTCGGCGTTATGCTCGCCGTGCTCCAGCATCTGACCGGGATTAACGCGATTATGTACTATGCGCCCGTTATTTTCAAAGACATGGGGCTTGGCGTGGACGCTTCGCTCACCCAGACGATTTGGATCGGGCTGATCAATTTGTTGTTCACGATTCTATCTGTCTGGTTGATCGACAAGGTAGGCCGCAAAACATTACTCTTAATCGGGTCTGCACTCATGACGGTTTGTTTGGCCATTATCGGGGCGGCGTTCCAAATGGGACTTACCTCCGGACCGCTCGTGCTGATCCTGATTCTAATGTATGTCGCCTCTTTTGCCATCTCGCTTGGACCTGTCGTATGGGTCATGTTGTCGGAAATATTCCCGAACCGCATCCGGGGCAAAGCCGTCGCTATCGCCTCCATGGCGTTGTGGGCGGGCGACTATCTCGTATCGCAAGGCTTCCCGCCATTGCTTAGCTCGGCTGGAGCCGCCACGACGTTCTGGATCTTCGGCATTATCTCTCTGTTTACTTTTATATTCACATGGCGTAAGATTCCGGAAACCAAGGGAAAGACGCTGGAAGAAATGGAGAACATGTGGTCCGAGAAGGCTTAAGTTGTTCGTTGGAACTTATAGAAAAAAAGGTACATTCCTTCAAGATAATTGAAGAGTCTGTGCCTTTTTTCTATGTTTGTTGCTGTATATCGAGAAAGTCGGGTAAAGGTGGACCCTTCATATAGCATTCCTAAAGTGAGTGGCATTTAAATTCAAGGCGATTTTCGCTAAAATAATTTCGCAAGTCGTTCGAAATCGACGAAAATTTTCGCTGTGTCGAATTTCAGCAAATATTTATTCAGATTGACGGACAGAGAAAACGGGATTATTATAAGGGCTGAAAGCGCTTTTTCAGCTATGTTTTAACTTTCGTAACATTTTCGTCATTTGTTTTGTTTAAAACTATTTCGAAAGTTGAGGGGAAAAGATGAGCAAATCTAGGATGAAGAAGAAGATCGCTGCGTGGCTGTCATTTCTGCTGCTGGTGTCCAGTTTTGCGGTTAACTCGGCAGCATTTGCAAACGAGAAATCGAAACCGGTTTCGAACGATGGTCATTGGGCATCTACTTCTTTAGAGCGTTGGAAAACAGTTGGCATTATTCAAGGGGATGAGAAAGGGAATCTACTCCCCAATCGGAATATTACTGTGGTGGAATTTGCTGTGATGATGAACCGGCTATTTGGCTTCCAAACAGACACGGAGAGGAGTCAGCTCCCGAAGGACCCGGACCCGTGGTACGCAAAGGACCTGTCGCTTGCCTTGGAGGAAGGATACTTAAATTTGCCGCAGGAAGAGGAATCAACCTTGGCAAAGAAGGCTTTGACTCGGGGAGAGGCGGCCCGGAGCCTGAATCGTTTGTTCGGACTTGATTCAGAGGGACAGAACGGTCAAGAGTCCTTCGGAGATCTTGCCTTGCTGGATCAGGAAGCCAAGCGAGCGGTTGCCGCCTTCATGTCCGCAGGCTATATTCAGGGCTATCCGGATGGATCCTTCAAACCGGAACGGACTATAACCCGTGGGGAAATGGCGGTCATTCTGGATCGTCTATTGTCGCTCTACATATCGGAGGGCGGGTATCGCTCATTGGGAAGCAATTCGGGACATGTGCTGATTAATCAGCCTGATGCTGAACTAAGCGGGCTAACGGTACCGAATAACCTGTATTTGGCGGATGGAATCGGCAAAGGAACCGGAAACTTCAAGCTTGACGGCGTTCAGGTTCAAGGTGCTTTATTTGTGCGCAGCGGAGCAAAAAACTTAGAGCTTAAGAATGCCTCCGTTCAAAAGCTTGTCGTTCCTGGTGGTAATACCTCCAATTCAATACCGGAACTGACCATCTCCGGTCAGGTTGCGGAACTGATACTTTCAGGCCCGGCCAAAATTAATATGGAAAGCGGTACCACCCTGGGGAGCGTCACTGTTTCGGAGAAGGCTGGAAATTCGAGCATCCAGGGTTCCGGAACGATTGGTGTTCTGAAAATCGAAGCGCAAAACGTAGTGTTGAACGGCAAATCCTATGGCCAAGGAAATTATGAGAATGTTAACCTTGGGAACACTTCAACTTCTACCCAAACGCCTAATCCCGTCGTAACGACACCGGGTTCTTCTTCAGGCGGTAATGGAGGAAACAACGGCGGCAATCCTGGCGGCGGTACGCAAGACCCTTGGTCGCTGGTATGGAGCGATGAATTCAAAGGAACTGAATTGGACAAGAACAAATGGACATTTGATTTAGGCAACGGTCATTCCGTTGGAAATCCGGGCTGGGGAAACAATGAGCTTGAATACTACACCAACCGGTCTGAGAATGTGAAGGTGGATAATGGCAACCTTGTTATTACGGCAAAGAACGAAAACTACGAAGGGTATAACTACACCTCGGCTCGAATAAAAACAAAGGGTCTCTTCAGTAAAAAATATGGAAAATTTGAAATCCGGGCCAAGGCGCCGACCGGACAAGGATTATGGCCGGCGATCTGGATGATGCCGGAAGAAGATGTGTATGGAGTCTGGGCGGCTTCAGGTGAACTTGATATTATGGAAGGCTGGGGGAGCAAGCCTCATAAGGTCGCTGGAACGATTCATTATGGTTCGCAATGGCCAGGTAATGAATATTCAGGAAATGAGTATGATTTCCCGAATGGCGGGTCGATCACAGACTACCATACGTACGCCGTTGAATGGGAGCCGGGGGAAATTCGCTGGTATGTTGACGGGCAGTTGTATTCTACGAAGAATGATTGGTACAGCCGCTCCAACGGAAAGAATCAAGATAACGCTTATCCTGCGCCATTCGACCAGAAATTCCACCTGATCATGAACCTGGCTGTGGGAGGTAATTTTGACGGCGATCCAGCAGATACTTCGATTTTTCCGAAATCGATGTCCGTCGATTATGTACGCGTATACGAATTAACGGGCAGACCTTATCGTGACCCGGTACCTCCAACATTTGAGAAGGAGGAATATCTGCCTGGCGCGAAGCTTCCGCAAGCGGATGGGAACCTTGTCTACAACAACGGATTCACACAGAATAGAGACGGTGACCCGGGTATGGGTATCCCTAATACCGCGCATTGGGTTCTATTCAAAGATCCGGGTGCTGCAGCATCGGTCGCAATTGAGGATATCGGCGGCAAGAATTATGCTAAGGTATCGATCACAAATGCAGGGGGAAATCCGTACTCGATCCAACCGCAGGCAATTGTCTCGCTGGCGAAGGGAAGATATTACAAGCTGACCTTCAGCGCGAAGACGGATACGAAACGATCAATAAACGTGAGAGTAACCGGCGGCGAATCCAGGGGGTTCGAGGGATATTCGCCAAGCTATACGGCATTGCTTACCAATGAGATGAAGGGCACCTATCAGACGTCGTTTTTAATGAAGAGCAATTCGGATAATGAAGCGCGCATAGAATTCAATATGGGTATCGATGATCATCCGGTATGGATCGGCAATGTCAGGTTGGTGGAGGTTGATGGGATTGTCGATCCACCAGCAGAAGATGTTGTATACTACCCGCTGGTCAATGGCGATTTCAGCGATGGGCTGAATGGTTGGGAAACGATTAGTGACAGTGGAGGATATGCGACCTCGAGCATTGCGAACGGTGAGGTTAAGGTCACAGTCGGCAACCAGGGAAGCAATCCTTGGAGCGCGATGCTGATTCAGAATGGACTCCCAATCACGGCGGGTCAACAGTATGTTGTTAGCTTCGATGCCAGGTCGTCGGTGGATCGGAAGATCGAAATCATTGCCGAGAACGGGAGCTATTTCAGACATTTTGACAAAACGATTGATCTAACAACGACAACTGCCCATTACAGCTTTGAGTTTACGCCGGCAAATCATGATGTGGCGAATCTGAAGTTCTTGCTGGGGATTCTGACAGACACCAATGCGGTTGGTGCAGAACACGACATCTTCATCGACAACGTAGTATTCGAGGTGAAGGATGCCCCTGTAGCCAAATCTCCGGCGTTATTGAAAGATACGAGTGATAATAGACTTGGTAATGATATTGATCTTACCTTTATTGATAATCCATCATGGAGAAATAAAATATCGGCGGTCAAAATAGGAAGTACGACGCTGAAAGCAGGCGATTACACCGTGACTGCGGGTAAGATCACGATTAAAGCTGCGAACTTCACAGCTGAAGGCAGCTATACCATCCGGGTGGAAGCGGAAGGTTACACCCCGACTTCAGTCGCGCAAGTCATTCTGGCCAATGATAGCAATATCGTCGTCAACGGCAGCTTCACCGGCGGTGGGAACGGTTGGACTCATTACGTCCTAATCCCGGATGCCTACTCCACTTTCGAGGTTGAGGAGGGCGTCGCCAAATTAAAGATCGCCTACAAGGGCGGAGCGAACTGGCATACGCAATTCTATCAAGACGGGATCAAGCTTGAGGCAGGCAAGACCTATGAGCTGAGCTTTAAATCATGGTCAACGGAGGATCGCCCGATTGTCGTAGAGTATACGAATACGAGTATTCCTGCGGCAACCTTTCATCTGACGAACAACTCTGACACGATCCACAAGAACATCTTTACAGTGAATGCAGCAAGTACATTAAAGCTCAATTATTTGCTAGGCGACGTGACAGATGGTATGTGGGCGACGCCGGCAAGCGAGCATACGATTTATATGGATGATGTCGTGATCCGTGAAGTGACCGCATCGCTGGACACGCAAGCGCCAACGGTGCCGGACGGGTTAAGTGTGCAGTCGAAAACGAGCACAAGCGTGACGCTCGGTTGGCAGGCATCGACAGATAACGTTGGGGTAACAGGCTATGATGTGTACAAGGATGATGCACTTGTCGGCTCGATAGAAGGGCCTTCCAAGTTGATAAACGCTCTGAAGCCGAATACCGCATACTCGTTCACCGTTAAAGCGAAAGATGCCGCCGGTAATCTCTCGGAAGCAAGCGCTGCGCTTGCAGTAACGACGCCTCCAAGTGAGGATACACCGCAGATTACAGGCCCGATGACGCTTTACCTGGTCGGTGACGACACCACGTTTGGCCTATCCAATGCACCAGGCAACTCTGCATTCGAGGCGATGATCCCATCGGCAGAGGGAGGCAATTATTACATTGATCCTAATAAGTCGATCACGTATACCTTGAACAATATTAATGCTACCTACAACGGAACGGACAACACGGGCTACCAATTTTACCTTGATTCTGTCACGGCTACTCCCGGAACCGCAATTATGATGAGGATTTCTTACGATTTCAATGGGGATGGAACATGGGATCGCACTGAACAATCACCTACGTACGCATTAAATCCGGTTATGGATTGGGAAATGTTTAAGCATACAGACAGGGGCAATGTTACGGCTGCTGGTACAAATTATCAGGACTTCAGTAATGGAGCCATCAAAATTGAGTTCTGGAATCAGCTCGGGGAAGTGGACACCAAAGTAAAAGTGAACGCACCAACAGACTTTTCCCAAATTATTTTTCCTTACGAATTCAAGTAATTCGTTTTTTGAAAAAAGAACCTCCGAAATTTATTTCGGGGGTTCTTTTGCTTTTTATGAAATTCGATGATTCGTTTGATTCTCTGCGAATTGAGCTTAAGCTTCCATCTTCTGAGCCGTGTAGAGGCGGTAGTACAAGCCGCGACGGACTATCAGTTCATCGTGGGAACCGGATTCCGCAATCCCCTTGTCGGATACGTACATGATGCGGTCACAGTTCCTGACTGTAGACAGCCGGTGCGCGATGATGAAGGAGGTGCGTCCTTTGAGCAGCTCGTTCAAGCCTTGCTGCAGCAGCCGCTCGGTTTTGGCATCGATCGACGAGGTTGCTTCATCCAGAATGAGAATTCGCGGATCAGCCAGCAGCGTGCGTGCGAACGAGATCAACTGCCGCTGTCCTTGAGACAGCTTCGAGCCGCGTTCGTTGACTTCCGTTAAGTAACCATGTTCGAACTCGCGGATGAATTCGTCGGCGCAGACCGTCTTCGCGGCCGCGATAACTTCTTCTTCCGTCGCATCCAGCTTGCCGTAACGGATGTTGTCGAGAATGGTACCCGAGAAAATGAAGCTGTCCTGCAGCATGATGCCCATTTGGCTACGCAGGGAATTGAGCGTCACCTGCGAAATATCATGGCCGTCGATCAGAATCTTGCCGCCGGTAATATTATAGAAACGCGAGACCAGGTTGACGACCGTCGTTTTGCCTGCGCCTGTCGGGCCTACCAGAGCAACGCTTTCCCCCGGTTTGATATCGAACGATAGGTTCTCGAGAATATTGTTTCCCGGATCGTAGGCAAAAGTAACATCGTCGAAGGTCACCCGGCCCTGGATCGATGGCAGCTTCTTCGCATCCGGTACATCGCTAACGGTGACAGGTTCGTCCAGCGTCTCGAAAATCCGTTCGAGATAGGCAACCGCGTTGATGAAGTTATTGTACAGCTGCGACAGGTTCAGGATCGGCTGCCAGAAACGTCCGGCGTAGCTGCCCATCGCGATAATGACGCCGAAGGTGATATCTGCCGGACTCAAGGCGAGCAGGCCGACCAGGTAAATCAACGCGGCAACGATCGTCGCCAGATTATCGACGGTGAACGGAATCAACGCGTTATACCGCAGGGCGCGCATCCATTCCGTACGGAAGTTGGTGGCTAGGCGCGTAAAGATGCCTTCGTTGCGTTCCTCACGGGAGAAGATTTGCGTTACGCGGATCCCGCTGATGCTCTCCTGCAAGTAGGCGTTCACATTGGAGCTCTTGTTGGAAACCGCCTGCCATGCCCGCCGCTGCCGGGTCTTGATCATCAGCATGACACCGAGGAAGACGGGAAGTCCGGCTAGAATGACGAACGAAAGCTGGACGTCGACGGCAAACATAAAGGCCGCGATAAAGATCAGGTTCACGATTTCGAGAATAAAGTTGATAATACCGTTGGATAACACATCCGATACCGAGTTGACATAGTTGACGACCCGGATCAAGATTTTGCCCTGAGGGCGGTCATCGTAATATTTAAACGGCAGTTGCTGCAAATGCTTGAACAAATCAGTTCGGATGTCAAAAATAATATCCTGTCCGACGACCGTCATCATCCGTGAGCGGATCGTGGCGAGATAAACGCTGACAACAATGGTGACCAGCATTAACGCTGACCAGCCGACCAGCGGGCCGACGGCCTTCGCAGGGATCGTCACGTCGATGACATGCTGCATGATCAGCGGAGCCGACAGGGAAACCGCGGCTGAAATGGCGCTCAAAATGAAGGCGATGATCATCGGTTTTTTCTGTTTCTTGATGTAGATCATTGCACGCCGGAAATGCTTGATATCAAAAGGCGATTCCAGGTTTTCATCGATGTCGAATTTATTCCTTGCCATGGTCTGTCACCTGCCTTTCAATACCCTCGTTCTGCAGCATAAACACTTCGTAATAATAACCCCGTTTTGCCAACAACTCGGCGTGAGTACCTTCTTCAATCAAGCGGCCTTCGTCCAGGATCAGGATCCGGTCGGCCTCCGCAGTCGTTGAGACACGCTGGGCAATAATAATTTTTGTACAAGGATATTCGAGCTCGCGCAGACTTTTCTGGATATGCTCTTCCGTCTCCAGATCGACGGCCGAGGTTGTATCATCCAGAATCAGAATCGGACGCTTGACCGCCATCGCCCGGGCGAGCGCAATACGCTGCTTCTGTCCGCCGGACAGGCCGACCCCGCGCTCCCCTACGATGGTGTCGTAGCCTTCCGGCATCTTGGTGATGAAATCATGCGCGGCCGCAAGCTGGGCATATTCGATCGTCTCTTCCTCCGGAAGATCGGGCTCGCCATAAGCGATATTCCCGTCGATCGTATCGGAGAACAGTAAGACGTCCTGGGTGGCTACGCCGATGTTGCCGCGGAGCTCATCGAGCTCCAACTGACGCACGTCGTTGCCGTCAACCAGTACCCGTCCCTGCGACACATCATAGAAGCGGGGAATCAGGTTGACTAGCGTCGTTTTCCCGGACCCAGTCGAGCCCATTATGGCAACGGTTTCACCTGGATTAACCTTAAAGCTCACATCATGCAGAACCTCGACGTTGCCGTATTTGAAGCTGACATGGTCAAACTCAATGCTACCGTTGTAGCGTTGTTTGTCCTGCATCTTATGTTCGTTTACGATGCCGGGACGTGCGTAATAGACCTCGATAATCTTGGTTAAGCTGGCAAAAAACTTTTGAATATCATTGATGATGATACCGATATTGCGCATTGGGTTGGAAATGGCCCAGATGAGCGCCGAGAAAGCCGCGAATTCACCGAAGGTGATCCGGCCGTTCATGACGAACAAACCGCCTACCAGCAGCAGGATGACGTTGAAAGCCTGCGCTAAGGTCTCCAGATAAGGGAAATAATCGAGCCATACGAGTGCTGCGGTTTTGTTAGCCTTGGAATAATTGACATTCTTGTCCGTGAACTTCTCCACTTCGAAGTCTTCGCGAGCGAATGCTTTGACGACCCGGTTACCCGAGATATTCTCTTGGGTGGTGGTGTTGAGCTGGGACAGCCGCTCACGTAGATCCACGTACATCGGACGCACGCGTTTCGCGAAGATGTAAGCGACCACAAAAATCGGCGGAGACAAAATCAGCAGCCATAGCGTCAGCTCTACATCAATCGTAAAAAAGTAAATTACTGCAGCAAGGAAAATCGTGAGCGATTCGATGATCGTCTTGATAATCCATGCCATGGAGTGCCGCACCATGTCCAGATCGCCTGTCATCTTGGTCATGAGGTCGCCGGTGCGGTTATGGTCGTAATAGTTCATGTCTTGCTCTTGAATCTTGTTGTACAGATAAACGCGGACCCGATAGAGTACGTTCTGCGAAGAACGTTCATACTGCATCGTTGTCAGGTAGGCAAGGCCCGTACGGAGTAAGGAAAAGCCGATCATGCCCAGGCAGAGCATAATGAGCAGCCCCCGCTGATCTGTTAAATTCTGCACCGCGTTGTCATTCGCTATAAACGTATCGACAATGCGTTGGCCGATGTAAGGATTCACGATCATGAGCGAGGAGCCCACCACCGAGAGGCAAAGTGCCAGGATGTACCGCGTACGGTCTCCCTCCAGGTTCTTCCATAGCCACTTTAGTTCAAACATTTGATCACCTGTTTCTGATTGTTCTTACCTTCTTGTTGAAAAAGACTCATGGACCCAATCAACAAACTAACGTGATTATACCACTTGGGCAGGTAAGTTCAACGTCTTTTTCTAATTACTAAATGTAATCGAAATTTGTTATATATATTGAAAGAATTTGTGTGAAATATCGAAAAAAACGTTCGAAATTAAGCGCTAAGCGGACGCCTTCCAACAGCCGATATAAAATAGACTGAAACTATATTTAATTCCATTTTGGAGGAAAATACATATATTGAAAACTACAGTAAAAACCACCTTTAAACTTATGCTTCCGTTTCTGCTAATTGGACTAGCCTATCTTTTTTACAAAAAGACAGACGCTATGTCGCAACCGCAGTTGGACATCGTGAAGTATGCCCCCTATGCCATCCTGCTGATCGGGGCGGTGATCTCTTGGAAATTCAACCGGAGCCGGGAGTTTTTTATTCTCATCGTGCTCGGGTTAAGTCTGGCAGCTATTACCTTCTTGCCTGGGGTAACAGGGCAAGGGGATTTAGGGGACTCACCCCCTATGAAAAAGTCCGACATCTATAGTTTGATAAGTTTGGCGATTCCTCTGAATATAGGGCTGTTTTCCTTTTTCAAAGAGCGGGGGATATGGAGTTTGTGGGGCGGGCTTAGGATGGGAATCTTACTACTCCAAGTGTTATTGGCTTACTGGTTGATCCGACCTGAACAAAGCAAATGGCTTGGACTGATGGAACAAGAGTTTTTACCGGTCAACCTCCATTCCGTAACCCCTATATCACAAGCGGCGCTAATCCTATTTCTGGCGGCAGGGATCATCCTAATTCTGAGGCAAATTCGGTATAAAACCTCTCAGGAGATTTCTTTTATAGGAGTGCTGGGCGCCGTAATTATGGTGCTTCATCAAGGGAATGCCAATATCATGATGTATCCGGTCTTTTTCGCGGCATCAGGTATCATCCTTATAACTTCGATCATTCAGGATTCCTATTCCATGGCTTTCTCGGACGAGCTAACCGGGCTGCCCTCCAGGCGGGCACTGAAGCAGGATATGATGAAACTGGGAATGAACTATGCCATGGCGATGCTGGATATCGATCATTTCAAGAAATTTAATGATACCTATGGGCATGACACCGGGGACGAGGTTCTGAAATTGGTAGCTTCTATTATTAAGGACGTTACGGGCGGCGGGAAGGCCTACCGGTATGGCGGCGAGGAATTCACCGTTCTTTTCCCGGGAAAAAGCATCCCGGAGGTCTTCCCTCACCTGGAACAATTAAGAGAAAAGGTGTCCAAAAGAGCCTTTACGCTGCGCAAACCCGGCAACCGGAGGCGCAAATCAACCAAGCGCAAAGCCCGCGGCCGCAGCACCAGATCAAGATCCGCGACCCAGAAACAAATATATATAACGATCAGCATCGGCGTTTCCCAAAGAAGCGACAAACATAAAACACCGGATACGGTAATGAAATCGGCGGACACGGCCCTCTACCGGGCCAAGAAAAAGGGGAGGAATTGTGTGAGTAAATAAGTAAGGTAATTACAATGGTAGAAGAAGAGGGGGTGGAGGCTTCGACCGTCTGTCGCTACAGATGCTGCTGAAGTTGCTGAAGTTGTTGATGCAGTCGACGCTGCCGAATGCTCCCCCACATCCTAACCCGAGTGGGAAATAAGGGACTTTTAGGCTCTTATTTTCATGAATATCAGGCATTCAGTGGAAATAGCGGACTTTCTGTCCCCTATTTTACGCTTTGAGAGTTAAAAAGTGGATTTGGGAAGAGAATGAGATAAATAAGGCCCCGAAAGGGCCTTATTTGTGCCCGAAAACCTAAAGTTGCTAAAATAAGACCCAAAAAGTCCGCTATATTTTGCAGGGAGGACCTCATCCCCGTTCTTATGTGAAAGAATTCGGAGCAACAACGAGCGTAAGGAGTAATAGTTTTGAAAGTCGAAAATAAGAATAGGATTATATGTAATTTTTGCGGTGCGAATGTATAGCTCACATAAAATTACTGGGGGATCCGCACCAGTTATTATCCTTATATTGGATATACTTTTTATAACGAGTGGCTTATTATAAAGTTAAAGCTTATATGAAGTTGATTTTTGAGTTTGAAAGGCGATATCTCGCCTCATTTTCTCTAAAATCGGAGTCGCATCCCCGCGGATGCGTGGATTGAAATTTAGATCCTTTGCCCTTTTTAGCACCATATCTTGCGTCGCATCCCCGCGGATGCGTGGATTGAAATATCTAAGCAAATAATGCTACTCGGCTGCTGGGCCAGTCGCATCCCCGCGGATGCGTGGATTGAAATACAGGTAAATATAACGGACTGATCGAAAGTTTTGTCGCATCCCCGCGGATGCGTGGATTGAAATATTGAGGTCCGTAAAGGCTATCCATCCTCGTTTAGTCGCATCCCCGCGGATGCGTGGATTGAAATCGTGATCATTTCCACAAATACGCACCTCTTCCGAGTCGCATCCCCGCGGATGCGTGGATTGAAATTGGGGGGCGGGATATGGATCTACAAAAAGTAAAGGTCGCATCCCCGCGGATGCGTGGATTGAAATACTAAAAGTGTCTACTCCGCCACACCATGCCGCCGTCGCATCCCCGCGGATGCGTGGATTGAAATATCGATTTGTCGCCTCCTTGGAAAATACTTCTTAGTCGCATCCCCACGGATGCGTGGATTGAAATATCATCCGCTATCACTATACTTGTCGCGGCTACGTCGCATCCCCGCGGATGCGTGGATTGAAATTCTGGAGGCATTCCGCCGCCATATTCTATATACCGTCGCATCCCCGCGGATGCGTGGATTGAAATAATCTTGCGGATCAACTCCACAGCGAACACTCCCGTCGCATCCCTCGCGGATGCGTGGATTGAAATGATACAGCATGTGGTATTGTCGTAAAGGTTTCCGCGTCGCATCCCTCGCGGATGCGTGGATTGAAATTAAGTTAATGGATGGGCTGCTTTGGCTCTTGCAGCAGTGCATCCCCCTCGGATGCATGGATTGAATTCGGAGGGACGATTCTAACAAATTATAAATTTTCTTAAACCACTTGCTAGAATAATGGGCTGCCATTTATTCTAGCGAGTGGTTTTTTGAATTCATAATATTTAATAGATGGTGAGGGAAGGATGGGCGACAGTTTACTTGCTAATTAAACTCTACTGCAAAATGTTGACATGCATGAATTGTTCTCATCTCATAATCGTTTTTAGGTACATGGAAGGATAACATCTAGTTCTGTCGAATCATTTGTATAGTTGGAGAATATTGTAAGGGAAAAATGGTCCTGTACTAAGTTTGTTGGGAGATTGGAAGGGTAACTTGGAGTAAAGGTACACTTTTTAGCAGATGAGGTCTATTTCAAAGGAGGAGAGATATGAATAGTTATATTGCCCACATCCGCGAAAGCGATCACCAGGAACAATCCGTGGAAGAGCATCTACTAGGTGTTAAAGCGTTGGCGGAATCTTTTGGAGCAAAATTAGGTGTCAGGCACATTACTGGGTTGGCAGGCATGCTGCATGATATGGGAAAGTACACTGAGCAATTCAAAAGTTACATTTTAGAGGCTGTAAATAATCCGGATGCCCCTCCAAAGCGTGGAAGCGTTGATCATTCGACAGCAGGTGGGAAACTCCTATATAACTTATTCCATATTGAGAAAATAGATCGGTACAAAGGGATGGTCGCAGAGATTGTTGGAAACGCTATCATTTCTCACCATTCTTATCTTCATGATTATCTGAGTCCTGATTTGGAATCGAAATATTTACAGCGTGTTCGAGATAAAGACGATTTACCAGAATTTGAATGGACGGAGCAGAAGTTCTTCGAATCTGTGATGAGTAAAGCGGATTTTCAGCATTATGTAGATAGGGCGGCCGCCGAATTGCAGGCTTATTTAGGCCAAGAATCTTCGGCTAGTTCAGAAACCAAGTTAATGTTCTTAACTAAGTTTGTCTTCAGTACCTTAATTGATGCTGACCGAACGAACACTCGAATGTTTGAGGAGAATAAAGTTGAAGAACCCGCGCAAGAACGCACTTCACTTTTTGCTTCCTATTATGGCAAGCTTATGGACAAAATTAATTCCTTTGCAGGTCATCCTGATCAACCTCAAACCTCTATTAATCTGCTCAGAAGCAACATGTCTCTTCAGTGCGATCAATTTGCCGAGAGCCCATCAGGCATTTATACCTTATCCATTCCAACCGGCGGTGGCAAAACTCTGGCTAGTTTGAGATACGCGTTAAAACATGCCGAAATCTATCAAAAAAAGCATATTATCTACATTGTTCCATATACCACAATCATTGAACAGAATGCTGCCGAAGTACGAAAAATTCTTAGGGATGATGCCAATATTCTAGAGCACCATTCCAATGTTGTCGAAGATTCCAGTGATGATGATGAACATTCGGATGGTACGGCCAACGTACAGCAGAAATTGAAACTCGCTAAAGATAACTGGGATTCGCCGATTATTTTTACAACGATGGTACAGTTTTTGAATGTTTTCTACGCTAAGGGAAGCCGGAATATTCGACGGTTACATAATTTAACCGAGTCGGTTTTGATTTTTGACGAAGTTCAGAAGGTTCCGATTACATGTGTATCGTTATTTAATGAAGCATTGAACTTTTTGCGGAGTTATGGTCATTCCAGTATTGTCCTGTGCACTGCGACCCAGCCGGCACTCGACTTTGTTGAACATAAGCTGGAGATTAACACGGATGCAGAAATGATTGATAATCTGGATCAAGTTATTGATGCTTTTAAACGTGTGGAAGTGATTGATCAAGCAACGGACGAGGGATTTAGCAATGACAAGCTATATGACTTTATTATCGAAAAAGTTGAAGAAGTCCGAAGTGTGCTCGTTATCTTAAATACCAAGACGGTAGTGAAGGAGCTTTATCAGAAGTTGAAAATAAATGAGATGAATATTCCTGTTTATCATCTTAGTACGTCCATGTGCGCTTCGCATCGTAATGATCTTCTGCAAGAAATTCGTGAACACCTGAATAATAACGATAGAATCATTTGTGTTAGCACGCAGCTAATTGAGGCAGGAGTAGATGTAAGCTTTGAAAGTGTAATTCGGTCCCTGGCGGGCCTAGATTCTATCGCACAAGCTGCAGGCAGATGCAATCGGCATGGGGAGAAGGAGTTACAGCAGGTTTATGTGATTGACCATATAGAAGAGAATTTGAAGCATTTACCAGAAATCAA
>DJTQ01000340.1:21557-48161 GCA_002439285.1 Paenibacillaceae bacterium UBA6304 | reverse complement strand
CGAGAGCACAATGGAGCCTGCACCGGTTGCCAGAACGACGAGTTCCACGTTGGCGCCGGGCGTAAGAGCCAGTACCGGAGCAACAATGCCTGCCGCGGTTGTCATGGCAGCGGTGGCCGAACCGGTAGCGACCCGGATCAGCGCGGCAACGAACCAGGCAAACAGGATCACGTTGACATGGGCGCCCGTGGCGATTTCCGCAATTGCGCCGCCCACGCCGCTGTTGATCAACACCTGCTTAAAGGCACCACCCGCGCCGATGATCAGAACGATCGTCGCGATCGGGGCGAGACACTCGCTCGTAAATTTGGAAATCTCTTGTTTCGTAAAGCCTCTAGAGAAACCGAGCGAGAAGAAGGAGAAGACAACGGCAATCAGTAGCGCCATAATTTCATGGCCGATAAATTCGCAGAACAGCGTAAATCCGCTGGTTGCCTCCGGGTCGATAATATCGGCGATGGAGCCGATTAGCATTAGAATTACTGGCAATAGGATGGTAAAAAGGGTGATTCCGAAGCCCGGAAGCCTGCGATTTCCTTTGACGGCAAATTGCTCCGCCAGCTCGGCAGGCGGTTCCAGCACGATGCGTTTGCCGATGAATTTACCGAAAAGGGGACCGGCGATAATGGCGACGATAACCCCGATCACAAGGGAGTAAAGAATCGTACGCCCGAGATTGGCTCCATAAGCATCAATGGCGATCATTGGAGCCGGGTGCGGCGGGACAAGCCCATGTACAGTCGAAAGGCCCGCCAAAATCGGAATCCCGATTTGCAATAGCGACATTTTTGTTTTTCTGGCTACCGTAAAGACGATAGGAATGAGCAGAATTACCCCTACTTCAAAAAAGACGGGAATTCCGACGATAAAGCCGACGATCATCATCGCCCAGTGGACTCTTTTTTCTCCGAACCGGTCGACCAGCGTGGTGGCAATCTGCTCCGCACCGCCGGATTCGGCCATCATTTTGCCCAGCATGGTACCGAGGCCGATGACAATCGCTATAGTACCAAGGGTGCCGCCTAATCCGCTTGTAATCGAATTGACGACATCGAGCGGCTCCATCCCGGCCAGCAGACCGAGCAGCAAAGCGGAAATCAATAATGTAACAAACGGATTCCATTTGTATTTGGAGATCAGAACGATAAGAAACACGATCGTCACCAGGGTCCATAATAGTAAGGTGGCGTTGTGGCTCATGTTGAATAACGTGCTCATGGTGTTCCTCCTTTATTTACCCTGAACTATAGTACTGTTTACTACGAAGCGAGAGCGATATGTTATTTTTGACGATTACTTCATGCTCGTATGCAAGGTATTTCTGGAATCCGTAAAATATTCCTCAATCCTTGCCGCAATCTGAACCGGATCTCTCGATTCCAGCCCTTGAAGCAGCTTGCGGTGCTTATTCACCACATAAAGGCTTTTGTCTTCCCCTTGGGATAATACCTCTTCCGTCGTAATGAGCATTACGGTCATCACAATTTGCCGGATGCTGGTCCATAAATGCAATATTCTTGTGTGATTGGCGGAAGTGATGATGAGTTCATGAAAAGACAGGTCCTGATATGCAAATTCCACGATATCGCGGTATTTGGCGGCGAGCTCCATTTTATCGACAATTTGATGAAGGCGGGATAGCAGCGGAGCAGGATCCTCTGCCGCGAGACGCTGCCAGGCAAAGCTTTCAATGAGATAACGGACATCGTAAAGCTCTTCGATATCTTTTAATAGAAGACCGTTTACTGCCGCCCCCATCCGTTGCAAGGTGATGAGACCTTCTCCGGATAGCGTTTTCAACGCTTCGCGGACCGGTGAACGGCTCGTTCCGAAATCCGCGGCAATGCGGTTCTCGGACAGAACCTCGCCCGGCTTGATGGTGTTATTAATAATTTGAAGGCGCAGCTCGCAGGCGATGGATTCGCCTAGAGAGCTGCCCTTCAACCAAGAAACAGGAAACTTCATTTTATGGTTGACTCCTATTCTATTTTGCCGATTCGACCGCGTGGCCACCGAACTCGTTGCGCAGCGCAGCGACGACCTTGCCGTGGAACGTATCGGATTCCAGGGAGCGGTAGCGCATGAACAGGGACAAAGCGATGACCGGTGCGCTTGCTTGAAGATCCAGAGCGGTCTCCACGGTCCATTTTCCTTCTCCCGACGATTTCATTACGCCCTTGATACTTTCCAGTTTAGGATCTTTGGAGAAGGCATTTTCCGTCAATTCCATCAGCCAGCCGCGAATAACGGAACCGTTAGACCAAACGCGGGCCACATCTTCGTAGTTGTAATCGAACGGGCTCTTCTCGAGTAGTTCAAAACCTTCGGCAATCGCCTGCATCATGCCGTATTCAATGCCGTTATGAACCATCTTGAGAAAATGGCCGCTGCCGTTCTTGCCTGCGTACAGGTAGCCGCGATCGACGGCAATATCCTTGAAGACCGGTTCAATGCTGCGGAATACCGTCTCATCGCCGCCGATCATGAAGCAACCGCCGTTATTAGCACCTTCCACGCCGCCTGAAGTCCCTACATCAAAGAAGTGAATGCCGTGGCCGGACAACTTCTCCGCCAAAGCCAAAGAATCCTTATAGTGCGAATTGCCGCCATCGATAACAATATCGCCGGGTGCGAGTAGAGGGATTATAGTATCCACCACAGACTGAACTGCAGGTCCGGCGGGAACCATCACCCAAACAATGCGTGGTGTCTCCAGGGAGTGGACAAGCTGTTCGAGACTGGAAGCGGGAATTGCGCCTTCTTTTGCCGCGTTCTGAACGGCTTCGCTGTTCATATCAAAGGCTACGACTTCGTGCTGGTGCTCGAGCAAATTGTGTACGAGGTTATATCCCATTTTCCCGAGCCCGATCATACCTAATTTCATAAGTAAACCATCCTTTCGCATACCAGTATACTTGTATACAACTTTCTCGTAATCCATATTACCCCTATGAACGTTCGCTGTAAACCATATTGAAAGCGATTGCCGACCGATTTAAAATCCAAATTTATAAGATGAACTGAACATTTTACTACTTACCCCTCAGATCTACTTAAATATTCATCTTATATAGGATCAGATTTAAATACTTTTCCACATGTGTATAACTTTTATTCGAGCAGGTAATACGGCAATGATTGTGGAAAACTTTTTTTGAAAAGTTGTTCACAGAGGGCGAAGGTGGAAATGGGAACCCGCGAAGAAAAGAAATGCCGGGCCCGGTTGACTTTTTATAAGGGTTATGGTTAAATGTAAAAAGGCATTTTCTGTGGATATGAAAATGGTAAATATACAGTGATCGATTCCTGTTAAGGGGGTGCAATAAATGAAACCGACTTTCAAACCAAATGTGAGCAAACGTAGTAAGGTTCATGGTTTCCGTAAAAGAATGAGCACGAAAAACGGCCGCAAGGTTCTCGCAGCTCGTCGTCAAAAAGGCAGAAAAGTATTGAGTGCGTAATGCGTATATAAAGACCACTACGGTGGTCTTTTTTTACATTACACTTGATCGTTATAGATGTTTTTCGGGTTCCCCGCAAAGGATGAAGTAAGATTAAGGGTTGAAAGGCCCCGCTTTGCGGGGTTCTTTTGTATCGTTTATGGCTTGAGGGACAGGCCTATAATTACAATTGCACTTTACCCGTTTAAGGGTCCAAGTCGAGGAGAAAAGCTCGTGCATAGAAAGCTAAGATTAAAGAACCGGGCGGACTTCAACCGGGTTTATCGTTACGGAAAGTCATTCGCCAACCGTCAGCTCGTGGTTTATTATTCGGCTAAGTCCGATATTGAGCAATTTCGGCTCGGTGTGTCTGCCAGCAAAAAGATCGGCAACGCCGTCGTTCGCAATCGGATGCGCCGGATGCTGAAGGAGATCGTTCGCCTGCATAAATCCGAAATCCGGGATCATTTGGATTTGATTCTAATTGTTCGTAACGGAGCGGTTGGAATGGAGTATAAGGAATTGGAGAAAAGTGTGCTCCACGTGTTGCGCAAAGCCTCACTGCTCAAGCCTTCCGGTCGGTAAGCATGCTTGTTTCTTTGTCCATATAAATATGGTATGATTTACAATGATGGATAGGTTTACAGAGAGGGGTTTTGAAGTGTCTCGTATTACGAATAACAAAAGGAAATGGCTTCTCCTCATCCTCGCGATCGGCCTGATGACTTTGCTGGCCGGCTGCGGTACGCAAAGCGCCGATTTTTCAAGCACTACCGAGGACATGGCGAAGAGCGGTTCCTGGTGGACGGCGAACGTCGTTTATTATTTCTCGCTTGCTTTGGATACGTTTGCGGAATGGTTTGGCGGAGCATACGGCTTAGCGATTCTCGTCATGGTGTTGATCGTTCGGACGTTGATTTTACCGCTTACCTTGAAACAGGTCAAGAGTTCGAAGGCCATGCAGGCAATTCAGCCGCAGATTCAGAAGATCAAAGAGACGTACAAGGACAACCCGGAGAAGCAACAGCAAGAAACGATGAAGCTTTTCCAGGAAAATAAGGTAAATCCGATGGCCGGCTGCTTCCCGTTGATCATTCAAATGCCGGTGTTCATCGCTCTATATAACTCCATTTATCACAACTCGGCGATTCGGGAACATTCCTTCTTATGGCTGCAGCTCGGTGAACCGGATAAATGGTACATTCTGCCGATTGTCGCTGCAATAACGACGTTTATCCAAACGAAGATGATGTCGAGTATTAACCCTGGCGGTGCGCAGGGGCCTATGAAGTTCATGATGTTCGTGTACCCGATACTGATTTTCGTGATGGCTATGAATTTTGCCGCTGCCCTTCCGTTGTACTGGATTTTCAGTAACTTGTACACGATTGCGCAAAACTACTTTATCTACCGTAAAAAAGAACCCGTTCTTGTTACTACTAATGTCAGCACTGGCTCAAGCACCCCTGGAAAGTCGAAAAAGGGCGGTTCGAATTTAAAAGCCGGTCATCCCGGCAAAGGTGCCAAGGAGGCCAAAAAATCGAAATGAGAAGCATAGTGACGTCGGGAAAAACCGTTGAAGAAGCTGTAAGACAAGGATTGGCCAAGCTCGGCACCACCGAGAATCAAGTTGCCGTGAATGTGTTGGAGCAGCCATCAAAAGGATTCCTGGGCCTGATTGGCGTCAAGGAAGCCAAAGTCGAGTTGACTTTGCTGTCCGATGATAAGCCATCGGTTGCGCCGCAAGGGACCGCTTCGGAGGAACGTACACCTGTGACCCGAAAGGATAGTAGAGCGTCGGATGCCGATGCCGGACAGGATCCCTTTGAAGTGGCGGCGTCATTTATTCGGGACGTCGGTGAGAACATGGGCCTTCATGTGGACGTAGAAATGGTCCATAAGAAGGACAACACCGTACTGAACATTTCAGGCAGTGATCTTGGCGTATTGATCGGTCGTAGAGGGCAAACCCTCGACTCGCTGCAATACCTCACCAATATTATCGCCAATCGTTACTCGGATAGCTTTATTCGCATCGTCTTGGATGCGGAGAACTTCCGGGAACGACGGAGAAAGACTTTGGAGGATCTGGCGGTAAGGCTGGCTGGACGGGTCATTCGTACCCGCAAGGAAGTTGCCCTTGAGCCAATGTCACCGCAGGAGCGCAAAGTGATCCACTCCAAACTTCAGGATCATCCGGAGGTTAAGACCTACAGTAAAGGCGAAGAGCCTAACCGCCGGGTCATTATTACACTGAAGCAGAGTAAATGATGAATTACGACGCAATGGCGTTTTGCCCCGGCAAATGTCATTGCGTTTCTTTTATCGTCTCAACCCTCCCAAACCGGTGACTCAACCCTCCCAAACCCTCCCTTACCCTAAGGGAGGGCCCCCCGAGGGCCCGCTGCCCTAGGGGATCACCCGCAAACTTGAGGAACGTGGGAGGTAAAGAGATGCTCCTTTGCCCGCTGTCCCCTTCGGGGATGCGCTTAATTTGGTGCGAGGCACGCTTTTCCCCCTTCGGGTACGTCTTACTTTTGGCGCACCCCGGCCACCTGTTTACTGGAGGCACTGCTGCTTTCAACGCACCCGGGCAACTTTGGCGGAATGAGCCGCTTGTCGCCCCTTTGGGGTACGCTATACTATTATCTCAACCCTCCCAAACCCTCCCTTACCGTAAGGGAGGGCCCCCCGAGGGCCCGCTGCCCTAGGGGATCACCCGCAAACTTGAGAAACGTGGGAGGTAAAGAGATGCTCCTTTGCCCGCTGTCCCCTTCGGGGATACGCTTGGTTTGGAGCGAGGCACGCTTTTCCCCCTTCGGGTACGTCTTACTTTTGGTGCACCCGGGCGACCTGGTTGTTGGAGGCACTGCTGCTTTCGGTGCACCTGGGCGGGCTTTGGTGGAATGAGCCGCTTGTCGCCCCTTTGGGGTACGCTTTACGTAAGTGCTCCTGCATGGAGAGTGGGGCGCTGTCCCCTTCGGGGATGCGCTAAGTTGGAGCAAGACCCTGATGGTGTATCGTAAGAGGAGCAGGGCCGTTTGAATTCGAAGAAGCGAAGCGTTCGCCTTTGCAGCCATTAGCACTTACGAAATAAATGATGCAGGCAAGGGAGTAAAATGATTCCGAAGAAGCGCAAGCGTTCGCCTTTGGTTCCGGATTTATACCTTATGAGAATTAATAAAATCAAGAAATCTGGAACCAACAGCGATCGTAGGAACATTTTACGTACTTGCCCCACATCGATTTTCAAGGTTCTATCACTGAATCTGGTGCAACAGCGACCGCGGATTCACCAATAGCCTTTTATCTTTCAGCACGGTGAATCGCCAGAGGAGCAAGGCCGTTTGAATTCGGAGAAGCAAAGCGTTCGCCTTTGCAGCCGGATTATTACCTTGTAGGATTTAAGACAATCCAAATAATCTGGCTGCAACAGCGATCGGAGGATCAAACGGGTTGCGGAGCGACCGAGGATTCACTATACCAACTATTCGAGGTGACAACACATGCTAAGCGATACAATCGCCGCGATTTCAACCGCGGTAGGCGAGAGCGGAATTGCCGTGATCCGGGTCAGCGGACCCGAGGCGATAGCTGAAGTGGGACGGTTGTTCCGTTCCAAAACCGCATTGCCGGAAGCAGAAAGCCATACCGTGCATTACGGATTCATTATAGATCCGGAGACGGGCGAGAAGCTGGAAGAGGTGCTCGTCTCCTTGTTCCGGGCTCCCCGTTCTTTTACTACCGAGGATGTAGTGGAGATTAGTACGCATGGGGGCATCATTTCGGTAAAACGCGTGATGGACTTACTGCTCCAACAGCGGGACATCCGTCTGGCGGAGCCGGGTGAATTCACAAAACGCGCCTTTTTGAATGGGCGAATCGACTTGTCCCAGGCAGAGGCCGTCATCGACTTGATCCGTTCGAAATCGGACCGGGCTTTTTCGGTAGCGCTAAAACAGGTGGAAGGGGACTTGTCACGCAAAATAAATACGTTGCGGCACACCCTGGTAGAGACACTGGCGCATATCGAAGTGAACATCGATTATCCCGAGCATGACGTGGAGTCCATGACAACCGAGTTCATCAAGAACAAATGCACCGAGGTTACCGAAGGAATTGAGTCCCTATTGAAAACGGCGAATCAGGGCAAAATCTTACGGGAAGGCATCACAACAGCCATTGTAGGACGGCCGAATGTCGGTAAATCCTCACTGTTGAATGCCTTAGCCCGAGAAAATAAAGCAATTGTCACCGATATTCCGGGGACGACGCGCGATGTGATCGAGGAATATGTGACGATTAACAATATTCCTTTGAAGTTACTCGATACTGCAGGAATCCGCGAAACCATGGACGTCGTAGAGAAAATCGGGGTGGAGCGCTCCAAAGCGGCGGTTTTGGAGGCGGATCTCATCCTCCTGGTGCTTAACAGCGCCGAGCCGCTTCATGAGGATGAATTAAAGCTGATGGAGCAACTCAGCGGTCGTCCGACGCTGGTGCTTTTGAATAAAATCGACCTGCCTCAGCAGCTCAACAGAGAGAAGATTACACTTTATTTCCCGGAAAATGCTATCGTCGAGCTTTCTGCAAAAACGGAGGAAGGATTGGATCATCTGGAAGATGCCATTTCTCAACTTTTCTTCGGCGGCAAGCTGGAATCCGGGGATTTAACGTATGTGAGCAATGTACGGCATATCGCGCTGCTCAAAAAAGCGAAACAATCGCTGGCGGATGCTTATGAGGCCGCAGATAGCGGTATTCCTATTGATATCATGCAAATTGATGTGAGGCTGGCTTGGGAGCAATTGGGGGAAGTTATTGGTGATTCGGCGCCGGATGCACTGATCGATCAAATTTTCTCACAATTTTGCTTGGGAAAATAAAGGTTTGGTCCTATTCCGACATGGAGATCATGATATGATAGTGAGGATCGGATAAATGCTTTAAATTTTAATTTTTAAATCTAAGGTGTGGACCTGTATATAGTGTCCACCACCTTTTATATTGGCTATATAAGATAATCTAAGGAATACAAATAGTACATCTTATAGGGCAAATCATACTTTAGGAGGTTGTTTCGATGGGATATGCTGCCGGAAACTATGACGTCATCGTTGTTGGCGCAGGCCATGCAGGCTGCGAGTCCGCGCTGGCGGCGGCCCGAATGGGTTGTCGTACGCTGATGATAACGATCAATTTGGACATGGTCGCCTTTATGCCGTGCAATCCTTCGATTGGCGGTCCGGCGAAGGGCCATGTGGTGCGTGAAATAGATGCGCTTGGCGGAGAAATGGGCCGCAATATCGATAAGACCTTTATCCAAATGCGGATGTTGAATACCGGGAAAGGCCCGGCCGTCCATGCGCTGCGGGCACAAGCGGACAAGTTCTCATACCAGCATACGATGAAGGAAACGATGGAGAAGGAACCGAACCTGACATTACGCCAAGGGTTGGTTGAAGAGCTTATCGTAGAGGATGGCAAATGCGTCGGCGTTGTTGCTCAGACGGGAGCGGAGTACCGGGCGGATGCGGTTGTATTGACAACCGGGACGTATCTGCGCGGTAAGATCATTATGGGCGAGCTCATGTACGAAAGCGGCCCGAACAACCAGCAGCCGGCCGTGAAGCTGGCACAGAATCTGAAGGAACTGGGCTTTGACTTGGTTCGTTTCAAGACGGGGACACCCCCACGGGTGCATAAGGACAGTATTGATTTTTCGCAAACGGAGATCCAGCCTGGGGATGAGAATCCGAAGTTTTTCTCCTATGAGACAAAGGGCTCGGACAATGAGCAGTTGCCTTGCTGGCTGACCTATACTTCTTCGGAGACCCATGACATTATTAATGATAATTTGCACCGGGCACCGATGTTTTCCGGGGTAATTGAAGGGACGGGGCCACGCTACTGTCCTTCCATCGAGGACAAAATCGTACGGTTTGCCGATAAACCGAAGCACCAGATTTTCCTGGAGCCGGAAGGCAAGAATACTTCGGAATACTACGTTCAAGGCTTTTCTACCAGTATGCCTGAAGATGTCCAACTGAAAATGCTGCGCTCCGTTCCCGGCCTGCAAAATGCAGAAATTATGCGGAATGGTTATGCGATTGAATATGATGCGGTGGTGCCGACCCAGTTGTGGCCGTCGCTTGAGACGAAGACTCTTCCGGGCCTCTTTACGGCCGGTCAAATTAACGGTACATCCGGATATGAGGAAGCGGCTGGACAAGGAATCATGGCCGGAATTAATGCAGCGCGCAAGGTACAGGGGAAGGAGCCTGTTATTCTTGATCGTTCGCAGGGCTATATCGGCGTTCTGATCGATGACCTGGTAACCAAGGGAACCAATGAGCCCTATCGCTTGCTCACTTCCCGCGCGGAATACCGGCTGCTGCTTCGCCATGATAATGCAGACTTGCGTCTTACGCCTGTCGGGTATGAGATTGGCCTGATTACACCGGAACGTTATAACCAATTCCTTGATAAAAAGGAAAAGGTAGAGCGTGAAATTGATCGTTTGCGGGAAACTAGAGTGCGTCCGACAGAGATTAATCCGCTGCTGGAGTCCATCGGTTCGGCTCCGATTCAAGACGGAAGTAACCTGTTGACCATTTTGCGCCGGCCTGAAGTAAGTTATGCACATGTGGGTAACTTATATCCTTCCGAAGTGGAACTGGATGAGGAAATGAAGGAACAGGTTGAAATCCAGATTAAATATGCGGGATACATTGAGAAGCAGTTACTACATGTTAGTAAGTTACAAAAAATGGAAAAGAAGAAGTTGCCTGAGACTATTAAATATGAAGAGATCCAAGGGCTTGCGATCGAAGCTCGTCAAAAGCTCGCGAAGATTCGTCCGATCTCAATTGGTCAGGCATCACGTATATCAGGGGTAACTCCCGCGGACATTTCCATTTTATTGGTATACCTTGAACATTATAACCGGGTAACTGCGGCGGGAGGATAAGAGCTTGGATTCGATACAAAGTCATTTCCATGAGTTGTTGAGTGAACGGAACATTATTTTGTCCCCTGAGCAGATGCAGCAATTTGAAGTTTATTACCAGGAGTTAGTATCCTGGAATGAAAAGATGAACTTAACCGGCATTACGGAGCGGGATCAGGTATATATCAAACATTTTTATGATTCCGTGACACTTTCCTTCTATATTAATATGGAAGAGGTTCGTAATTTGGCCGATATTGGTTCAGGTGCAGGTTTTCCAGGGATTCCTTTGAAGATCTGCTTCCCACACCTGAAATTAACGATTGTTGACTCTTTAAATAAGCGAATTCATTTCCTGCAAAATGTAGCCGATAAACTTGGCTTAAAAGAGGTGGAGTTTCTTCACGGCAGGGCGGAGGATATGGGACGATATGAAGGATTACGCGATTCTTTTGATTTGGTTACGGCCCGGGCGGTAGCCCGGATGGCGGTACTAAATGAATTTTGTCTTCCCTTTGCTAAGCCGGGTGGAACATTTGCAGCAATGAAGGGCAGCGATCCTACGGAAGAGGTCCGCGAATCGAAGCGGAGTTTATCGGAATTAAGAGGTAAGCTGGTGAAAAGCCATCGCTTTTCCCTTCCGATGGAAAACTCGGAGCGTCATATTATTCTGATTAGCAAATCAGGTCCGACTCCTAAAAAGTACCCGCGTAAAGCAGGAACTCCATTAAAAACACCCATTGTATAATCTTTAGTATGAGAGTACACCCCCTAGTAAATTGTTCCACGTGAAACAACATGGCTAGGGGGACTTTTATGCCTTAAAAACCAGGTTGGTTTCTCTTAAAATTCATATATAAGAGAATAGGATTATAGAGGAAAAAGTGGTAGAATAGATATATCGCTAATTATTGTCGGTGAATCCGTTTCAATATTGGCTAGTTCTGATTTGCATCATAGCCAAAAGGTGAGAATTGATCTTTTTGCACAATCGTTGTCCTGGGGTTGAAGTTGCTTCCAGATATCGTTTATACATAGGGAGTCTTGCCTTAAGATGGGGTGTATTGGCCCGGTTTTAGTCACGTTTTCACTTGAAAGAAAATGTGCTTATAAGGTATGGCCTTATGTCACTATGAAATTAGGTGGTAATCTGCGGAATGAAAGAACAATTTTCTAAATTGTTTGGTTTAACCGAACGATCGAACGGTGATGAAGTTAAGCAAATCCCGGTAGGGGATATAGTTGGAAGTCCTTATCAGCCCCGCACTATTTTTGATGATGACAAAATTGATGAGCTCTGTCAAACGATCCGTACTCATGGAGTCATTCAGCCGATTGTGGTTCGCTTTAGAAATGACAAGTATGAGATTATTGCGGGAGAACGTCGTTGGCGTGCGGTTAAGAAACTGGGCATGGATACAATTCCTGCCATTGTTCGGGATTTCAATGACTCTCAGGCGGCTTCCATTGCCTTAATTGAAAACTTGCAGCGGGAAGGTCTTACTGCGATTGAGGAAGCGTTGGCCTATCAGAATCTGATCGATTTACATCAGTTGACCCAGGAGAGCCTTGCGCAAAGATTGGGAAAGAGCCAGTCCACGATTGCCAACAAAATTCGGCTGCTTCAACTTCCTGAAACCATAAAAACGGCACTGATGGAGCGGAAGATTACGGAGCGTCACGCAAGAGCCTTGCTTTCGTTAGATTCCGAAGAATTGCAGCTTAAAGTGTTGGAAGAAATCATCAGCAAGGAATTAAATGTAAAGCAGGCGGAAGCGAGGATTGCCTTTTATAAAGAAGTCGCCAAAAACAAAAAAGCTACTAAGCGGATCTCTTTTACCAAAGATGTTAGGCTCGCTTTGAACACCATTCGTCAATCCATAGACATGGTCTCCGGTTCCGGGCTCGCGATTAAAACGGCGGAAAAGGATCATGAGGATCATTACGAAATCGTGATTCAAATTCCAAAAAGATAATGTTCTGATCCGCTGGCCATCACCGAAAGGTCTGAGGTCAGTTTCTTTTTATGAAATGCTACGATGAGTAAGTCGCCAGGAGCACTGTGGTCTTTTTGTAGCGTCAGCTTGGTGAGTACATGCATAAGTTTTATTATCTACAAGAAGATTCTTCTATTATATTGAGGTGAATGGATTGTCTAAAATAATTGCCATTGCTAACCAAAAAGGGGGCGTCGGAAAAACGACGACTTCCGTCAATTTGGGAGCTGGACTTGCTTCAATCGGTAAGAGGGTTCTCCTTATTGATATCGACCCGCAAGGGAACACCACAAGCGGGGTAGGCATTAATAAAGCAGATGTAGCCAACTGCATTTATGATGTGCTGATCAATGAAGTGGATCCGAAGGAAGCAATTGCCCCAACAGAGATTGAGGGATTGAATATCATTCCGGCCACGATTCAATTGGCAGGGGCGGAAATTGAGCTAGTTCCTACCATTTCGCGTGAAGTGAGATTGAAGAAATCGCTGCAACAGGTCAAACACTTATATGATTATATTCTGATTGATTGCCCGCCATCTTTGGGGATTTTGACGATCAACTCTTTGACAGCAGCGGATTCCGTACTTATTCCAATTCAGTGCGAATATTATGCATTGGAAGGATTAAGTCAACTGCTCAACACAGTACGTCTTGTTCAGAAACATTTGAATACATCTCTGCAAATTGAAGGTGTATTGTTGACGATGTTTGACGCCCGTACGAATCTTGGTATTCAAGTCATCGAAGAAGTGAAGAAATATTTTCAACAAAAGGTGTACAAAACGGTTATTCCACGTAATGTTAGACTTAGTGAAGCACCATCCCACGGACAGTCTATCATTACGTATGATCCCAAATCGAAGGGCGCCGAAGTGTATCTAGAGTTGGCAAAGGAAGTGGTTTCCTATGAATAAACGTTTGGGGAAGGGCTTGGATGCTTTGATCCCGTCGCTTTCGGTTCAAGATGACGACAAAGTGATTGAGATCCCGTTAAAGCAGCTTCGTGCTAATCCTTACCAGCCTAGAAAAACTTTTGACGAAGAAGCTATACGGGAATTAGCGGAATCGATCCGCCAGCACGGTGTGATTCAACCTATTATCGTGCGTAGCGTGTTGAAAGGTTACGAAATTATTGCCGGAGAGCGGCGTTTTCGGGCTTCGCAATTTTGTGGGAATTCAACGATTCCTGCGGTAGTGAGATCTTTTTCCGATCAGCAAGTCATGGAAATTGCTCTTATCGAAAATCTGCAGCGGGAAAATCTGAATGCTATGGAAATTGCAGTGGCCTACCAGGGTTTGATGGATCAATTTCAATTGACACAGGAAGAACTTTCCATGAAGGTCGGCAAGTCGCGTTCACATATTGCAAACTTTTTACGCCTGTTGTCTCTTCCCGAGGAAGTAAAAGAATATGTTTCACGTGGAACATTATCTATGGGACATGCAAGAGCTCTGGTCGGTTTGAAAGATGCTGGAAAGATTAAACAATTGGCGAAACAATGTATCGAACAGGAGTGGAACGTACGCGATCTGGAAGATGCGGTCAAACAATTGGACCGGGGCAAAGAGGAAAAGGCCAAGGCCGTAAATAAGAAGCGAGATCCTTATATGGATGAAGTGGAAGAAAATTTGCGGGAACGTTACAAAACAACGGTCAAGATCAAAGCGAATAAAGAAAAAGGTAAAATTGAAATCAACTTCTACAGTAAGCAGGATTTACAACGCTTACTCGATTTGTTGAATTTACAGTGAATGACATGACATACTCAGCTTTCCTGTAGAATGAGAGAAACCTGATCATTCCTAGGAAAGAGGGGTATGTCATTGTATATGATGAACTGTTAAAATGCATGTAGAAATATACTCTCACATTCGCATCCCATTATTCAGTTCATCATATGGAGGCGGAAGAAATGAGGTTGTCAGAGGGAGAAAGAGGGTAATCAATATGAAACAGCAGTCAGTGGTTTATTTGGATCATGCCGCCACCTCCTGGCCCAAACCTGAAAGTGTAGGAGAGGCGATGATAGAAATACTAAACGGCCCCTCAGCAAACTCGGGTCGAGGAAGCTATGGGATGGCATTACAGGCTGGACGCACTATATTTCAAACCCGAATGCAACTCGCCGGTTTGTTTCATATTGATAATCCGAATGATATTGTGTTTACCTCGAATACAACGGAAGCTCTGAATTTAGCCATTAAAGGCTGTCTGAAACCCGGAGATCATGTGGTCACGACAATGGTAGAGCATAACTCGGTCAGACGCCCGCTCGAATACTTAAAGAGAACCCAAGGAATTACAGTGGACTATCTCGCTTTAAACCCGGAAGGGGAGATTGACCTTGCCGAGCTGAAGCGAGCCTTCAGGCCGGAGACAAAGCTGCTTGTATGTGCCCACAGTTCGAATTTGCTTGGGAGCATTCTTCCGATTGAAGAAATGAGCCGAATCGCACATGAACAGGGAGCATTCCTGCTGGTGGATGCAGCACAAACGGCTGGGGGATATCCAATAGATGTAAAATCAATGGAAATCGATTTGTTGGCTTTTCCCGGTCATAAAGGCTTGTTGGGCCCTCAAGGGACAGGCGGATTATATATTCATCCGAATCTGGATTTAGAGCCATTGCAGCATGGGGGAACAGGCAGCCAGTCCGAAGCTTTGGAAATGCCGCAAGTCCGACCAGACCGTTACGAGGCCGGAACATTAAATGCAGTAGGAATTGCCGGCTTGGGGGCCGGTGTCAGTCATATACTGAAATTGGGCACGGAACGGATTTATACCCATGAATGGCAATTGACGCAAAATATAATGGCCGAATTAGGGAAAATTAAAGGGGTGTCACTGCTCGGACCGGAGCTCGGAAAACCAAGAACCGGCATCGTGGCATTTACAGTGAAGGATCAGGATGCCTCAAGTGTCGCTTTTCAATTGGACCGGAAATTTGGGATTGCCGTGAGAGCAGGTTACCACTGCACTCCTCTAGGTCATATGACTGCAGGAACATCGGCTGGAGGAGCCGTCAGAGCAAGTGTCGGATATAACACAACGAATAAGGATATTGAAGCCCTCATTGCGGCTATACAATTCATCGCAAAGTGACATTTACACATAGGGGAGAGCATGCATGCGGGAGTGGAATGAACTCATTATAGATCAGTTGTCATGGATTATCGGAGGATTGGCGGTTTTGGTGTTATGGCTGCTGATCTGGAATTTCGTACAAGGCAGCAAACTTAGAAAGATCCGTCGCAGATATGAGCAAATGATGGAAGGAACAGGCATTGAAGATTTGGAGGGCCTATTGATAGACTTGAAGAATCAACAAGGCAAAATCGAAGATGTCCAGTTAGAACAACAACAAGAGCTTGAAAAGTTAAAGATAACGCTCCCCAAGCAGAAAGCAAAAGTTGGGATTAAACGCTATAACGCTTTTGGTGAACGAGGCAATGATCTAAGTTTTTCCGTGGCCTTCGTAGATGATATGAAGAATGGTGTAGTAATCACCGGGCTTTATAGCCGGGACGGGTCTTATGTCTACGCCAAGTCACTGGCCAATGGAGAGTCGCCGCATGCGCTTTCATCGGAAGAAGTGGAAGCTATTGCTCTCGCCGGACTAGGGGAATAAAGCCACGGTTCCATTCTTTAATGGCTGAATAAATACTACTGGAAATGATTTCCGACAATCGGACAACCAGACTGAGACGAGTGTTTTGTAATACAAAATATTCCATAAAGCCGCCGACATTGACGATTCCCGTAACATGGATATCGCCGACCGGCGGCAGTTCTTTATTTACGCCTGCACCGGGGCGGAGAGGGCCTTGCACGACCTGGATTGAACCGACGCTGGTGGTTTGCCCCAGACAGGCATCGATTCCGATAATGAAGGGATTTACGAAAGATTGATTGATTTTTTGAAGCGTATCTTTTAAATTCATCGCATGAACGGGTTCTTCCAAGGTACCGTAAAGATGGAATTGGCCGCGATAATTCAGCTTGGATAGTGCCGTGCCTACAAGCGGGCCAAGACAATCCCCAGTTGAACGGTCGGTACCGATGCATACGATGACCAAATCCTGACCGGGAGTTATTTGGGCGAAGTGCAGGAGCAGACGATGGATGAGAGCGGAGTGAATGCCGGGTTCGGTGTGTGGTATTTTTAAATAGGGAATATCTTGCCCCGGAACCGTAGGTTGAATTTGCGACATATAATCTTCCTTTCCCGAATGTAGGTATTAAGATGGCCTGCTGACTGTTGCTTTGAGATATTAGTAGATAGTATATGGAAATTTTTGAAGTTATATACTCGGACTATAGTCGCAGAAAAGGGGGAGACGAATTGGAGGATTGGCTGGTCATGGCATTCGATTCGACGCAGCAGGCGTTACGGGCCGAAATGCTGCTGGAGTATGCGGAAGTGGAGATCGATTTATGTCCAACGCCAAAGGAAATCACGGCAGGTTGTGCCTTGTCTATTCAATTCCCGAATCAGTCTCTTGCGATCGTAAGAGGTATTGTCATCCGGGAGTCGGTGGAGATACGCGGAATCTTTGTCCGTCAGGCTGCAGGCTATGAGAATATCAGGCTGGAGGAGGAGATGGAGTGAGACCCTGGTTAATCGAAAGTACTACGGAAGAGGTCATTGAACAGGCGATAACCTGGAAAGATAAAATGTGGAATTGGTTGACGGATATGGACATGTGGCAGCATGTTTTGTTCTCGGGCCTACGTATTATTATAATTATCTTGTTGACCCGTTTATTTGTGAAGATTATATATAAGGTGATAGACAGATCCCTTGAACGGCGGGAGAAGGGGCGGCTGCAAGTGAATCCCCGCAGATTCATTACGGTGGGGGAACTGCTTAAGAATGTAACGTCCATTACGAGCAATTTTATTATGCTCATGCTTATTATGGGCGAGATTGGAGTCCAGTTGGGTCCGTTGCTGGCTGGTGCCGGTGTACTGGGATTAGCCATCGGGTTTGGCGCACAAAGTTTGGTGAAAGATGTGATTACCGGATTTTTTATCATTCTGGAGGATCAGTTTGCGGTAGGTGACGTCATTCAGACGGGAACTTTGAAAGGAACTGTGGAGATTATCGGCCTCCGCTCCACCCGGCTCGTGAGTTGGACGGGCGAAGTGCATATCATTCCCAACGGGATGATTACCAATGTGACCAACTATTCGTTGGGGAATGCTTTGGCGGTTGTGGATCTTCCATTTAGCAATGCGAAAAAGCTGGAGGACACCGTGGAACTGTTGAAAAAAGCGATGCTGGAATTGTCGGAGAGCAGCGAAGACATCACCCAGGTTCCGAGCATCATGGGGATACAGTCGCTTACAGCCAGCGAGTACGTCATCCGGATTGCCGTGGAGTGTCTGCCGGGCGTAAGGGCTAATGTAGAGCGCGAAATCCAGATGTATGCCAAAGAGGCGCTGGAGGAAGAAGAGGCGCTTAGACTGGCTGCTGAGGCCGATAAACAACAGGGTGTACAGCCAGGTTGACTTAGGGATGTAAAATGCTAATGAATCCGGGTTAAAGTGAAGGAGGGGGAAACCGATGGAGCGGAAGTCTTTTCAATTGGGCGATGTCGTATTAATGAAGAAAAATCACCCATGCGGCAGCAATGAGATGGAAATTATTCGAATGGGCATGGATATCCGGATCAAATGCGTAGGGTGCAAACATAGTGTGCTTGTTCCCCGGGCCAAGTTCGAGAAGAACATGCGCAAAGTGCTGCGTTCGGCTCCCGGGGGTACAGGTGTGAGCGGAGAGACGGAGGATTTCTCCAACTAGCCGTGCTTTACAGAAAAGCTGGAAGAGAGGGCTTCCTGAATTCAATTGATCATCGTTTGAATCCAGAGCCCTCCGGCGGTTTTCGGGACTTGAAGTCTCTTCTGAATGATAAAGTATTGCATTTCAAAAAAAATCATGATACAATCATTCTTGCTTGCCGTGGAGAGGTACCCAAGAGGCCCAAGGGGGTTGACTCGAAATCAATTAGGCGTCGCAAGGCGTGCGTGGGTTCGAATCCCACCCTCTCCGCCACTAACATTAATGATAAACCTTCTGTGTGAAGACACTGGAGGTTTTTTTATTTTATTCACGGGGAATGACGTTTCTACGGTCAAACAGAAAAGGACCCTTGCGGGTCCTCATTCTGGTCGACGGCGAGCTGATTTGGAATTCTTGTCTCACAACCTAAGAAACGTTCGACGGTTTGCGTAGGCAACCCGGACTAAAGAAGAGGGGTCTTCACTAACCCGAGATCTTGGCTTCTAAAACGTGGTGAATAAGACTCCTGAGTAATGTTGCTCGCTGATACCTCCAACGGAACCACACCTCTCTTGGCAACGCCGTCTGATTGTATTATGTGCAGGATACAGGTTTCTATACAACAATTTTTAAATTCAGTTGATCGGCATTGGCTTTTAGTGTACACGGGCTTTTTCGGCCTTTTTCCACTTTCGGTCCTTATTTGATGTATCCGGAAATGTCTCCCCGCGCTCTAACGTAACGCGCTTGGGATTTTGGATTTGGGTATGGAAGCTGCGCGCTTCGCTCACCTCAACATAAATCCCCGGGTTCGGTGCTTTGTCGCCCGGCTCGAATTCAGTTTGCTCGCCCATCTCTGTTATTCCTCCTTTCCGCCCCGAAGAGGGGAATCAAGCATAGTGTTTGTAGCGCATGCTGAATCATGTACGATTTCCAAACAGTATATTTTGGGTTCTTGCGCAGCGGTTCCCGATTTGATATACTACTATGGTGCGAGTTTAGACTCGTTCCTTGCTCCCAAAGGGAAACTTATTGGGGGCCATAGTCCACAAGGAGGTGAACCAGATGCGCAAATATGAAGTGATGTACATTATTCGTCCTGATATTGAACAAGAAGCTGTTCAAGCTGTAGTCGAAAAATTCCAAGGCATCATCCAAAACGGCGGAGAAATTACGAAACATGATGTAATGGGCAAACGCCGGCTTGCGTATGAGATTAACAAGATCCGTGACGGAGTTTACGTTCTCGTGAACTTCACAGCTGCTCCAGAAGTAGTTGCTGAGCTCGAGCGGATTCTGAAGATTTCCGACGAGGTTATCCGTTATCTCATTACAAAAGACGTAGCCTAATATTCAAGTTTTGTAGAACCCGAAGCCCGAAGGAGGGGATTTGATTGTTGAACCGTGTCATTCTGATAGGACGTCTTACCAAGGATCCGGAGCTGCGTTATACACCATCCGGTGTAGCGGTCACTCAGTTCACGATTGCCGTGGACAGACCTTTTACATCGCAAGGCGGAGAACGTGAAGCGGATTTCATCCCAGTTGTAACTTGGAGACAGCTTGCTGAGACATGCGCAAACTATTTGCGCAAAGGTCGTCTGACGGCTGTGGAAGGACGTATTCAAGTACGGAATTACGAGAATAACGAAGGTAAACGTGTTTACGTCACCGAAGTCATTGCCGATAATGTCCGTTTCTTGGAGTCGAACCGCGAAAGCGGAACAGGTGGCGGAGGACAGCGTGAGGAGACTCCATTTGGAGGCAACGGTGGTGGCAACACAAACCGCAGCAACAATTTCTCGCGTGGCAATCAAAATGATCCTTTCTCCGATGACGGGAAACCGATTGATATTTCGGATGACGATTTGCCATTTTAATTACGGAAAGGACTGACAAGCATGAGCTTCAAACAAAGAGAAGGCGGAGACGACAAGAGACCGGCTCGCCGCGGCGGCCGTAACAAGCGTCGTAAAGTGTGCTACTTCACTGTGAACAAAATTACTCACATTGATTATAAAGATATCGAACTGTTGAAGAAATTCATCAGCGAGCGTGGTAAGATTTTGCCACGTCGTGTAACTGGCACGAGCGCGAAATACCAACGTCTTTTGACTGTTGCGATCAAACGCTCCCGTCAAATCGCATTGCTTCCGTACACTACGGAGTAATCGATTATGCATAAGAGACAGCCGGATCCATTTGGATCTGGCTGTCTTTTATATATTTTATGAACCAAAAATGTTCTATAAAATAAAACTTGGAAGTATAAAAGGAAAGGAACCTATTTGGAATATGACGAATTATGTCATGTTAAAAATAGGTAGAAATTTGCTTAAAAAGATATTGACGTAAGGTTAATTAACATGTATTATTTACAATAATTAAGTTGGAGGTTTTCCCCAGTCCGTACGGGCTTTTCCAATTCCTTATTAACCAGTGGTTTATATTTTTTTACTGAGACGCTTTACCCCATTAACACAAGTTTTATACTATGTTTAATCTTCCTTTATATAAATTCCTCATAGATATATTAATATGGTCCTTACCAGGTCACCAATCATTCATTTCCTAATTCACCGCTTACTATAAACTAACTTACCATCCAAGAAACCAACATCCAGAGCCATTTTATTTCAGAGATGAGCCAACCAGGTTCTATCATTTTCAGCTTATGTATATCTCCTTTATTGGCAACTACGCCTAAGTTAAGGTTCGGTTTTGTGTAGAAAATCGGAGTACTGACCCAAGGCGAAAGTTATATAAAGAACAAGCCCATATTGTACAAGGGGGGATTAAAGGACGAAAGAGACTTACGGTCTGAACCGAAATATGGCTTTTCGAGTGTGATGTCAGCTACATATTCTGAAGGAGGAGTCTTGGTATGAAGTTAAAGAAGATGAATTGGTGGTCCATGCTGCTTATAGTATCCCTGGTTGGCATTCTATTTACCGGATGCAGTACCAACAACAATACCTCTACAACCACGCCCGCTACTGAGAATAACGCCACTAAAGAGAATAACTCGGCACAGACAGAGGCGCCTCCTGCGGCCGATGAGCCGGTTGACGGCGGAACGCTTACAGTTAGTTCATTCTCCGATATCGTAAGTCTTAATCCAATTTTTATTAATGATACTTCCTCTGGCGACGTGGCTCAATTTCTGTTCGCCAAACTGTATGATTTGAACCGCGAAGGAAACGTCACCGCAGAACCGTGGTCGCTTTCAGCTGAAGCCCCTAAGGTATCTGAGGACGGAAAGACCTACACTGTTAAATTGAAAGATTCGGCTAAATGGAGCGACGGCCAACCGGTAACGGCGGATGATATTATCTTTACGATCGATACGATCCGTAATCCGGATGCAGGTGCTCCTGGCATAAGCCTTATGGATAAAGTAGATAAAATTGAGAAAGTGGACGACAAAACCGTAAACATCACCTTGAAACAAATCTATGCTCCGTTCCAATACTCGTTAGTAACCGAACTGGTGCCTGCCCATTTACTGAAAGACGTACCTGTGAAGGAGCTTCAAAAATATGTATATGGCACGGATCCGGCGAAGACGATAACGAACGGTCCATGGAAATGGACGGCCTGGAAACAAGGCGAAAGCCACACGATGGATGCGGATCCGAACTACTGGGGTGAAGTAAAACCACATATCGCACAGGTCATCTATAAAATTTATGCGGATCAAAACACCGAGGTGCAAGCGTTGCTGAAAGGCGATACCGACCATATCAGCGCTATTCCGGTGACTCAAGTCGAAGCGGTTAGTGGAAATGATGAGATCGCTATTATTGAAAAACCGGGTGCGCAATATGAGTATCTCAATTTCAACTTTGATCCGAAGAACTTCCCGGACAATTATGGTTTGTTTGAAGGACAGAAGACTAGACAGGCAATCGCTCATGCATTGAACCGTCAAGGTATGGTCGATAACATTCTGAAGGGCGTCGGCGCTTTGATGAACGCACCGTTCCTGCCGGATACATGGGCTGATCCGAAGGATGCAGCTGTAAACTATGATTACAATGCAGAAACAGCTAAGAAGCTCTTGGCTGAAGACGGATGGGTTGCCGGTAAAGACGGCATTCTTGAAAAAGACGGACACCGCTTCTCGTTCGAGCTTCAATATAATGCGGGGAACAGCCGTCGGGAACAAGTCGCGGCCGTTATTCAACAAAACCTCAAAGATGTGGGCATTGAAGCAACACCGAAGGCTATCGATTTCGCGGCCTGGATCGATCAAAACGTAACACCGGGTAAATATCAGGCGTTGTTGTTGGCATGGTCGCTGAATACGCCGGATCCGGACTCGGAGAGCGTCTTCTCCTCGAAATACTTCCCGCCGGCTGGGCAAAACAGCGGCTGGTATAAGAACGAAAAGCTGGACCAATTGTGGGTAGACGGTTATTCGACCGTCGATCAGAATGAACGGAAAGAAATCTACAAGGAAGTGGCTAAGGAAATCTCTACCGATCTTCCTTACGTATTCCTCTATCAATATGGTCAGGCCATCGGCACGGGTCCAAGAGTTCATTGGGCGGAAGAAGATCGTCCGGAGCCATCGATCGGATACGGCCAATATTTCCACGCTATCAAATGGTGGGTAACAAATTAAGGAACGGATACAGGAAATAGAATCACCGGAGGGGAAAGAGAATTCTCTTTCTCCTTCTCCTTTAGGGGAATGCATTTATTCGGAGATTCTATACCTTGCAATTAATTAGGAGGATAGAACGATGACAGAATATCTGGTCCGTCGCCTGTTACAATCGGTATTGGTCATATTTTTAATTACGGTCGCTACGTTTCTTCTGATTCATGCTGCTCCCGGCGGTCCTACTCAGGTCATGCTGGCCCCGGGTTTATCACCGGAAGCGATGGCTCAGCAGAAAGAAAACATGGGCCTGGATCAACCTTTGCCTGTGCAATATATAAAATGGGTGGGCAACCTGCTTCAGGGAGACCTGGGATATACGTTTAAAAACCACATTCCGGTAGGCGATTTGTTGTGGCCACGGATGATGAATACGCTTATCTTGATGGGCGTTGCTTGGTTTGTCGCGCTGGTAATCGCTATTCCATGGGGGATTTATAACAGTACGAGGGAATATGGGTTATCCGACCAGACCTCATCCTTTATTTCTTATTTAGGTTTTGCGATGCCGAGCTTTTGGTTCGGGATTCTGCTTCAGCAGTACCTGTCGTTGGGACTCGATTGGTTCCCGCTTTCGGACATGCACTCCCGAGGCAAAGATGGGGAGATCGGCGACCTGTTCATGCATCTTGTATTGCCGGTTTCGGTGCTTGCTCTAGGTTTCCTTGCTTCCTATATGAAATACGCACGTGCGAGTATGCTGGAAGTGCTCGATCAGGATTATATCCGGACCGCCCGTGCCAAAGGGGTTAAGGAACGCAAGGTGGTGTTCCGGCATGCGCTCCGCAATGCGTTGATTCCGATCATCACCGTAATCGGACTTGATTTACCGATTCTGGTGTCGGGAGCCGTGTTGACGGAGAATGTGTTTAATTGGCCGGGCATGGGAAGATTCTATGTGGAAAATGCCCTGGCCCGCGAGTATTCCGTGCTAATGGCGATCACAATCGTTACGGCGGTAATTGTCATCATCGGGAACCTGCTGGCCGATATTCTTTATGCCGTGGTTGATCCACGCGTCAGACTTGGTGGCAAAGGGGGGAAAGCGGCATGAGCGATATGAAAGCTGAAACCACCGCCGGAATGGGTACGGATCCCTTGGTTACCGCTCCATTCGGGCTTCCCCCGGAATCTTACGATCCAACATCGGCAAAGCTCTCCAAAAGGCCTCCGGGTCCTTGGAGAATGCTCTGGAGTAAGTTCTCCCGAAATCCTTATGCGATGACCGGGCTTGTGGTACTGGTCTTTTTTGTAGTAATGGCCTTACTGGCCCCTTGGATTTCGAAATATGATCCTTCCCGGATCGATATGATGTTCCCGAACTTAAAGCCTGGGGTGGATGGACACTTACTGGGAACGGATGAGTTGGGCCGCGATATTTTTACGAGACTGCTCTATAGTGCGCGAATTTCTCTCCTGATTGGGTTTTCCGTTGCGCTGGCATCGGTTATTATCGGTTCTATTGTAGGAGCAATATCCGGTTATTTTGGCGGATGGATCGATACGATATTTATGAGATTTGTTGACGTCATGTACTCGGTACCGACGTTGTTCCTGAATATTCTCGTACTTGCGATTTTCAGCTCGGAAATCAAATATATGATTATGATTTTGGCACTTACGAGTTGGATGAGCATCGCGCGCCTGGTGCGAGGGAACTTCCTGCAACTCAGAGAAATGCAGTACGTGGAGGCCGCCCGGGCCATCGGGGTGTCGAGCTGGGGCATCATCTTCCGGCACCTGTTGCGTAATGCGAGCTTTCCGATTATCGTAAACGCTACTTTGATGGTAGGCAGTGCCATTTTGAGTGAATCGGCATTATCCTTCCTTGGTCTCGGCATTCAGTCTCCAGCAACTAGCTGGGGAGTCATGCTCAGCAATGCACAGGAATTTATGCTGGTTGATAAATTACAGGCCGTATACCCAGGTCTGTGCATTCTGTTAGTGGTGCTTGCAGTCAACTTTATCGGCGACGGGATCAGGGATGCGCTTGATCCTCGGCAAGGCATGAGCAAAACCCGGAGGAGGCTGAAACAATGGCAGAAAAACTACTCGAAATCCGGAAACTGACGGTTGGTTTCGTAACCGATAAAGGAATGGTCAAAGCCACTGATGAAATTTCACTGTCCGTTGGCCAAGGTCAGACCGTGTGCCTGGTCGGTGAATCCGGGAGCGGGAAGAGCGTCACTTCGTTGGCCGTGATGCGATTGATCGACTATGCGGGCGGAGTGATCGCGGATGGGAGCATCCAGTATCACGGACAGGATTTGACCCTAAAAAGCCAGGAAGAAATGCGCCAAATCCGGGGTAACCGGATCGCCATGATCTTTCAGGATCCGATGTCTTCGCTGAACCCAGTGTTTACCGTCGGGGAGCAGATTGCCGAAAGCTTACGTCTGCATCAAAACATGAGCGGCGACAAAGCTTGGAACACCGCGGTTGATATGCTGCGCACAGTCGGCATTCCGGCTCCGGAGATCCGGGCGAAGCAGTATCCGCACGAGCTATCCGGCGGGATGTGTCAGCGCGTGGTCATTGCGATTGCGCTGGCATGCAAACCGGAATTGCTGATTGCCGACGAGCCGACCACTGCGCTGGACGAGACAATTCAGGCGCAGATTCTACAGCTCATCAACGTGCTGCAAAAAGAGATGGCAATGGGGGTGATCTTTATCACCCACGATATGGGCGTGGTGGCGGATATCGCCGACCGGGTGCTGGTGATGTACCAGGGCGAAGCGGTCGAAACCGGCACTGTAGAACAGATTTTCCATACGCCTGAGCACCCCTATACCCGGGCGCTGCNNTTGCCGACGAGCCGACCACGGCACTCGACGTTACGGTACAGGCGCAGATACTGGATTTGCTTCGTAAGCTACAGTCCGAGCTGGGCATGTCAATTCTGCTCATCACCCATGATATGGGGGTTGCGGCGGAGATGGCAGATCGGGTGGCCGTGATGTATGCGGGGGCGATCGTAGAGGAAGGGACCGTGGAAGAAATTTTCAGCCATCCGAGCCATCCATACACGATTGGATTGCTGCAGTCGATTCCAGGATTCGAAGGAGAGCGGGGCAGAGAACTGTATACGATACAGGGAACGATTCCGCCAATTGGTCAGTTGCCGGCAGGCTGCCGCTTTAATCCACGGTGTCCGCACGTTATGGATATTTGCCGCCAAAAGGAACCGTTCGATTTTACGGTCGGAGAAGATCATCGGGCGGCCTGCTGGCTGTTTGAAGATCAGCCTGTTGCCATCGTGGATGGAAGAGGCGGCAGAGATGAGGTGAAGCGCGCATGAGTAGGGAAACAACGCTTAAAAAGGACTCCGCTGCCGGTGCAGCGGCAGTGGATGATATCATCGTCGATGTCCGTAACCTGAAGAAGTATTTTCCGATTCATAAAGGCTTGCTGAGCCGGGTGGTCGGTCAAGTCAAAGCGGTGGATGACGTGTCTCTGACGATCCGGAAGGGCGAGACGTTCGGGCTCGTAGGCGAATCGGGATGTGGAAAGTCCACGCTTGGACGGGTAATTCTTCGGCTTCAGGGAGCGACCGAAGGTGAAGTGAACTTTAACGGGCGGAATATTCACGAAATGGGCGGCAGGGAGCTGCGTGAACTGCGCGAAGAGATGCAGATTATCTTTCAGGATCCGTTCGGGTCACTGAATCCGCGCTTCCTAGTGAAGGATATTATCGGGGAGCCGTTACGGGTTCACCGGAATATGTCAGGGAAAGCAATCGATGAGCGGGTCGTTGAATTAATGGA
>DJTQ01000340.1:0-21545 GCA_002439285.1 Paenibacillaceae bacterium UBA6304 | reverse complement strand
AACCCCGCCGCAACCGGTACCCGCATGAATTCTCCGGCGGTCAACGGCAGCGGATCGGCATCGCACGCGCGATTGCGCTGAATCCGCAATTTATCGTGGCGGATGAGGCGGTATCCGCACTGGACGTTTCCGTCCAGTCGCAGGTGATCAACCTGCTGATGAAGCTGCAAAAAGAGCTTGGCCTTACCTTTTTGTTCATCGCTCACGGTCTTAATGTGGTCCGTCATATTTCTGACCGGGTCGGCGTCATGTACCTGGGCAAGCTGGTGGAAGTGGGGGAAACGGAAACGTTGTTTGCGGCTCCATTGCATCCTTACACAGCAGCTCTGTTATCGGCGATTCCGAAGCCGACCCCAGGGCGCCGGCAGGAGCGGATCGTGCTTCAGGGGGATGTGCCTTCACCAGCTAACCCGCCTTCTGGCTGTCGCTTCCATACGCGCTGCCCGCTAGCCCAAGCGAAGTGCTCGCAGGTGGAACCGGTTCTGGAGGAAATGATGCCCGGCCGGCAGGTTGCTTGTCATTTTCCGCTCGTGAAGGGTGATGCCGCAGGTGTCAATTAACGAAAAGTAGTTAAATAGGAAGTAAAGCTCGTCCTCTATATCATGGAGGCGGGCTTTTTTTGTGGCAATATTAGGGTTACATCCGGTGCATAAATCAGTCATAATAGGGTAGATTTATCGGCCTGTTCCAATATCCGGCGAGGTAACTTTGTTGTGCCGAAATTCGTCTATATGGTATAGTACGAAACGATAGGATATTTAGTAATCAAGGTCGATAGGATATTAATAAAGGATATAATCAACACAGATGGAGGCATATGATGAAACAAAAAGATAAAAGGGTAAAGAAGAAAGGGAGCCGCAGTAAAAAGGCGCTGATCGTGTTGCTGGCGCTGGTGGTTCTCGGAGCGGGAGGATATCTGTTCCGCAAGCCGCTGGCCGTTATGGCATTCGATTTATTCCTTTCCGGGCAAGTCGAGAAGAAGTTGGAGAAATCGTATGCTCCGCTGGAGGGGGAGCAACCGAAGGCGAAGCCGGTCGTCAAAGAGCAGAAGATGGAGCCGTTCAGCGCTCTTTTGCTCGGGGTAGACCAGCGGGCGAATGAACCGGCCCGTTCGGATACGATGATATACGCGGTGGTCCGGCCGGAGGAGTCGAAGGTTTTGTTGGTTTCGATCCCCCGGGATACGTACACGGAAATCGTCGGCAAGGATAAGGAAGACAAGATTAACCATGCTTATGCTTTTGGCGGCGAGAAAATGGCAAAGGATACCGTAGAGAACTTCATCGGCAGCCCGGTTGAATATTATGCAGCCATTAACTTCGAGGGACTGCGTGAAGTCGTAGATGCGCTTGGCGGAATCGAACTTCCGATTACGAAGGATATCGTCAATAAACAGAAAGACCATGAGAAGTTCACAATTAAAGCGGGGAAGCCGCTATATGACGGGCAAGAGGCGTTGAATTTCGTCCGCTATCGCGAGGATAGCGACTTTAACCGGACGAAACGGCATCAGGTTTTCTTGAGCGCCATCGTGGACCGGATGCTGAAGCTGGACCAGGTCTCGAAAATCCCCGATCTCATGGATATGCTGGGTGAGAACTTCAAGACCGACATGATGCCGAGTTATATTATTGATCTATCCAAGAAGGTCTTGCTGGGAGAGGCCCCATCGATCAACGGATTTACGATTATGGGGGAAGGCTTCCGTAAGAACGGCGTATACTATGATGCGGCCAATGAAGAGGATCTTGAGTTTGCCAAGCAAATGATCACCAGTTGGACCGATCCGGACACAAAGGCAGATCAATTGTTGATGCCGGATGCCCGGGAAAAGGCTGAAGATGAAACGGCGGAGAACGGCGAAACCGGAACGAATGCTGAGAACTCTCGGGGAACTACAGTACAGAAAAATTAAGATGAACTGGAGAATATGATGCAGGCTCGTTTGAATCTATAAAATCATGAAATCCGGAAACAACAGCGATTATATAGCACTCATATCATTTGCAGCATGAAGCAGCAGCATTCATAAATTCCGTGCATCCCTCGGCAGTCCGGTTTACCGGCTGCCGATTTCGCGCCATTTGAAAGAACATTAATATTGCATATGTAGGGTAGAGGAGGATATTTTTCTCATGAATATTGCGTTTTTTTTACTGCCGAAAAATGATGTCGTGGCCGTAACTTTGGATTCGACTTTGCGGCAAACGCTCGAACGTATGGAATTTCACCGGTATACCGCGGTACCGATTCTGGGTCGGGACGGGGTATACGAAGGAACGGTTACAGAGGGCGACTTATTGTGGTATATGAAGAATTCGGCCGGTAAGGTTACTTTTGAGACCGCTTCAAAATTTCTCCTGCGGGACGTTCCTCTGAAAATGAACATTAAGCCGGTATCGATCGACGCGGATATGGAAGACCTGATCAACCTGGCCAAAGTGCAGAACTTCGTACCGGTAGTGGATGATATGGGCCGGTTCATCGGCATTGTCCGCCGTAGTCAAATCATCGAATATTGCGAGAAATTCGTGGCTCGCGACACCTCGGCATCGAAGTAATCATCAACCCGTCAGAAAGGCCGTTCTGTTAAAACTTGCTGCGGCCGTTGCGTCCACTGTCGGGATTGCTTTATGCTATAATGAAGAATAAATGCCTTTCGGGGAGGGTGGAAGCTGTCGGCCATGCAGAGGGAAATGGATGTAGCCAAACGAGCTAAAGTGATCGAGTGGCTAAAAACCGAAGTTGTCGATCACGTATCCCGTTTATTCAAAGCATTGTGGGAAGGCAGCACGACACGGATAACGGACAGTATTGCCAGTCTCATCGTCAGCAGTTACATACTGGGACGAAGACTGGGGGTTTCCTACCGGGACTTGGATGAAGCCATTCTGGAGAAATTGAAGAAACATAAACAGGAAGGACACCAGCTCGAGGATTGGTACCAGGATATATCTACTTTGGAAGAACATATGCGTAAGAGGTGAACCCATTTGAAGTTTCGCTGGACATCGGTGGCCTGGAGCGTTGTTTATTTGCTGCTCTTGTTGTCACTAGCTACTCCGCTTACCGTCATCACGGCTTTTTTTCTAATTGTGCCGGGCGTGATGCTGTATACACTTTTACCACCTAAAGCATTTGTACTGCATGTCGCATTGATCTGGATTATCGGCGCTCTCATTTCCGGCCCGTTGATTTTGCTGCAGGCTGTTTATTTCTTGATTCCTGCAATCGTGATGGGACATTTGTACAAGAAAAGGGCGACCGCCATCCGGACGATTCTGATGGGTGCAGGGACGGTAATGGCCCTATTCTTACTGTTGCTGCTGGTGAGCACGGTGCTATTTGATTTCAATCTGGCTGTGGCCATTGAAGATATGCTTAACACGGCGATGGCTCCGCTGCAGAATATGGCCGACAGTCCGCTATCCGGCGGCGTGGCCTGGTCTCCGGAGTTAAGCCAGCAGGTATCGACCCTGACGGTTCGTTTGATTCCGTTTACGATGATTGTGTGTGCCCTGGTCATTACGACCATCGCCCATGCGATTGTCCGTCCTACACTGGGCAGTATGGGACATATCGTGCCGAAGCTTCCGCCGGTTCGGGACTGGCGGTTGCCGAGATCGCTGATCTGGTATTATTTGATCGGCCTGCTGATCCAAATGTTTGGCGGCGAATCGGTTCACCAGGGCTTCATGGGAACGATATTGCTCAATATGATGCCACTCTTGCAGTTTTTATTCATGATTCAATCGGCGAGTCTGTTCTTCTTCGCAGCTTACCATCGGAAATGGAATCCGGCGATTCCGGTACTTCTCGTGGTAGCGATGGTATTTATTCCGCCGCTGCGCATTGTCGGGATGTTGGATATCGCTTTTCCACTGCGTGAGATGCTTACAAGACCAAGACGATAGGGTGAGAAGGCATGCCTAGTTTACTGCAAAAGCGTTGGCACGGTTATCAGACCGTGTGGATGTTCATGCTCCAGCTGCTGCTCGTTATTTTCGTCTCCTATTATAACTGGATTCTCGGCTTAGTCGGCTTGTGTCTGGTCTGCGTACTGGCGTATATGATGCTGCAGGCGGAACGCCGTTTCCGTAAGGATCTGGTCAAGTACGTGACGGATTTGACGTACCGGATCAAACGTGTCGAAGGCGAAGCGGTAGGGCGTTTGCCATTCGGAATTCTGCTGTACAGCGATGACCGGGTGGTAGAGTGGCATAACCGATTTGTGGGCGGCATGTTCGGCCGGGATACGGTGGTAGGTTCAACTTTAGCTGAGCTTTTGCCTCCGCTTCCTCAACCGACCCGGGACAAAAAGGATAACCATACCGGCAAATCCACGGTAGAGGTTGTGGCGAACGAGCGGTATTACGAGCTCACCATCGACCATGATGAGCGGTTGATTTATATTCATGATATGACGGAGCTTGCGAAGCTGCGCGAACGTTATGAGAACGAACGGGCCGCGCTCGGCATCGTGATGCTGGACAATTTGGACGAAGCCGCGCAGGGGATGGACGACCAGCAGCGGACCGCACTGATCGCCCGGGTAGCGTCGGCGATCACGGAATGGGCCAAGCTGCACCGCATTTATTTGCGGCGCTTGTCCTCCGAGCGATACCTGATGATGCTGAATCAGGGATCGCTGAACGAACTGGAGCAAAGCCGGTTCGTGATCTTGGACGAGGTCCGCGAGATGACCGCGGACCTCAAGGTGCCGATGACGCTCAGCATCGGCCTCGCCTTTGGCACCGAGCGCTTCAGCGAGCTGGGCGAACTGGCCCAGTCGAGTCTGGACATGGCGCTCGGGCGCGGGGGGGACCAGGCCGCGGTGAAGGCCGGTCAGCGGTTGTCGTTCTACGGCGGCAAGACGGGCGCCGTAGAGAAGCGGACGCGCGTCCGCGCCCGTGTCATCGCGCATGCATTGCGCGATTTGATGCAGGAGAGCGACCGCGTCATCATCATGGGCCATCACATGCCCGACCTTGACGTGATCGGCGCCTCCATCGGGGTGATGAAGGCCGCCGATATGTACAAGGTCGAGGCGCACATCGTGCTCGATGGCCCCAACCCGGGGATCGAGCGCCTGATGGAGCGAGTCGACAATGAAGAGGCGCTGGCGCGCCGCTTCATTTCGCCGGAGCAGGCGCTCGGCATGATGACACCGCACACGCTGCTTGTGGTCGTCGACACTCATAAGGCGTCGATGACGATGGAGCCGCGGCTTGTGGAAGTTGCCCGGCGCGTGGTGGTGGTAGACCACCACCGCCGCGGTGAGGAGTTTATCAACGACGCGGTGCTGGTTTACTTGGAGCCGTATGCCTCCTCGGCATGCGAGCTCGTGACCGAGCTTCTGCAGTATATCCACGAGAAGGTTGAACTCAGTCCGCTGGAAGCGACGACGTTACTGGCGGGGATTACGATCGATACGAAGCATTTTGCGCTGCATACCGGGTCGCGGACATTTGAAGCGGCCGCCTTCCTCCGGCGGATGGGGGCGGACACGGCTTTGGTGCAGCGGCTCCTCAAGGAAGATCTTCAGGAGTACATCGCCAAGGCCGATATTATCAAGCACGCCCGGATGATTCACGGGCATGTCGCCTTAGCGGTGACGGAAGAGAACCGGAAGATTCCGCAGCTGCTGATCGCCCAGGTGGCGGATACGCTGTTGAATATGACGAATGTGCTAGCTTCGTTCGTCATCAGCGAGCGGCCCGACGGCCTGATCGGCATCAGCGCCCGGTCTTTAGGCAGCATGAACGTACAGGTAGTCATGGAACGGCTGGGCGGCGGGGGGCATTTGACGAACGCCGCGACACAATTGGAAGGCACCCAGGCGGAGGCGGAGCAACGTTTGCTGGCCGTGCTGGATGAAATAGAGAAGGAAGAGGGGTTATTCGAATGAAGGTAATCTTTTTGAAGGATGTTAAGGGTCAAGGGAAAAAAGGGGAAGTCAAAGAAGTATCCGAGGGCTATGCACAGAACTTTCTGATGCCTCGCGGACTGGTTCGTCCGGCTACTGACGGCAATGTGAAAACGCTGGAGCACCAAACGGCGGCTGAGGTAAAGCGCAAGGAGAAGGAAAAGGAAGAAGCACAGGCACTCGGCAAGAAGCTGGAGGAAATGACGGTTACGGTGAAGGCCAAAGCCGGGGAGGGCGGTCGTCTGTTCGGAGCCATTACGAGTAAGCAGGTGGCTGAAGCGCTGGAGAAAGCCGGCGTGAAGATCGACAAGCGCAAAATCGAAATGCAGGACCCGATCCGTACGCTGGGCGTGACTCAGGTTCCGGTGAAGCTTCATCCTGAAGTGAAGGCGACGTTCAAGGTTCAGGTTACGGAGGAGTAACATGAGCGGCGATCTTTTTTACGATCGGATTCCCCCGCAAAATCTAGAAGCCGAGCAGGCGGTACTCGGAGCTATCTTGCTTCAATCCGAGGCGCTCATTACGGCAATGGAGCGGGTGCGTACCGATGATTTCTATGACAAGCCCCATCAGTTGATTTATGAAGCAATGGAGCAGCTCGGCGAAGAAGGCCAGCCCATTGATCTGGTTACACTGACCTCTCGTTTGCAGGACCGGGGTGAACTGGAGGAAATCGGCGGGGTCAGCTATTTGGCGAAACTCGCCCATGCAGTGCCTACAGCGGCTAACGTAGATTATTACGCGCGTATTATCGAAGAGAAGTCGATGTTACGCCGGTTGATCCGGACCGCGACGCAGATCGTCAGCGACGGTTATACGGGCGGTGAGGATGTCTCCGGCATGCTAAGCGATGCCGAGCGGCGCATTCTTGAAATATCGAACCGCCGTTCCGGCAGTGGATTTATTGCGATCCGCGACGTGGTTATGGAAGTGTTCGAACGCGTCGAGACGCTGCATCAGAATCGCGGGAATACGACAGGAATCCCTTCCGGCTTCGTCGATCTGGATAAGATGACGGCCGGTTTTCAGAAGAATGACCTCATCATCGTGGCGGCCCGTCCGTCCGTAGGTAAAACCGCCTTTGCGCTTAATATCGCGCAAAATGTGGCGGTCCGCGCGAAGGAAACCGTCGCGATCTTTAGTCTGGAAATGTCTGCTGCTCAGTTGGTACAGCGGATGATCTGCGCCGAGGCCAATCTCGACGCGGGAATCATGCGGACGGGGGATTTTAAGAGCGATGACGATTGGGCGAAGCTGACGATGGGCATTTCGGCTTTGTCGGAAGCAGAAATATATATCGATGACACACCGGGCATAACGGTGGCTGATATTCGAGCGAAGTGCCGGCGGTTGAAGAAGGAGAGAGGACTTGGCATGATCCTCATTGACTACTTGCAACTGATTCACGGCCGCGGCAAGGCGGGCGAGAACCGGCAGCAGGAAGTCTCCGAGATTTCCCGTACGCTGAAACAGATCGCACGGGAATTGGAAGTGCCGGTGATTGCCCTGTCCCAGCTTAGCCGGGGCGTGGAGCAACGGCAGGATAAACGCCCGATGATGTCGGACCTTCGGGAATCCGGTTCGATCGAGCAGGATGCCGATATCGTAGCGTTCCTTTACCGGGATGACTATTATAACCAGGAGACGGAGAAGAAGAACATCATTGAGATCATTATCGCCAAACAGCGGAATGGTCCGGTCGGAACCGTTGAGCTGGTCTTCCTGAAGAATTTCAACAAGTTTGCGAATTACGAACGGGCGCATATGGACGCTTTTGCGGGGTAATCCCGTTTTGGCGGAGGCCCACTTCATTTGACGTATTTTGCACTATGATTTATAGCCATTATTCATCAATTTCCGAACAATCATACAGGTGACTGTGTGATTGTTCGTTTTTAATTTGACTTTAAAAATACAGACTGGTAAACTGGTATTGCTGCTTTCAAGCGCTAAATGATGTTGTTTTGTTAGTCTAGGAAATGTTCAAATACAGGTGCGAGGGCACTGTGCGGGGGAATGTACATGTCAACGGTAGTCGTTGTAGGTACCCAATGGGGAGACGAAGGTAAAGGTAAGATCACAGATTACCTGGCGGAGAGCGCCGAAGTGGTAGCCCGTTATCAAGGCGGCAACAATGCCGGTCACACCATTCTTATCGACGGCAAGAAGTACAAACTCAGCCTGATCCCGTCGGGCGTGTTTTATTCGGATAAGAAATGCGTTATCGGCAACGGTATGGTTGTGAATCCAGCCGCGCTGATTGAAGAGATTAACTATATTCACGAAAATGGTTTCAGTACGAAGAACCTGGTCATCAGCGACCGTGCACATGTGATTATGCCTTATCACATGGTGCTGGATGCGCTGGAGGAAGACCGTAAAGGACCGAACAAAATCGGAACGACTCGCAAAGGGATCGGTCCGGCTTATATGGATAAAGCAGCGCGCAGCGGCATCCGGATCGCGGATCTGATGGACGCGGAGGAATTCGAGTTGAGGCTGCGCCATTTGATGAATGAGAAGAACCATGTCATTCAGCAAGTATATGGTGCGGAACCGCTGGACGTGGAAGAGATCCTGAAGCAGTATCTGGAGTATGCAGAAGTACTTCGCCGTTATGTAACGGATACTTCGGTTGTGCTTAACGAGGCGATCGACACGAAGCAAAAGGTGCTGTTCGAAGGTGCACAAGGCGTTATGCTCGACATCGACCAAGGGACATATCCGTATGTAACGTCCTCCAACCCGTCGGCTGGCGGCGTATGTATCGGTTCGGGCGTTGGCCCATCGAAGATTGATCAGGTCATCGGGGTAGCGAAGTCCTACACGACGCGTGTCGGCGACGGACCGTTCCCGACGGAACTGCATGATGAAATTGGCGATTTCATCCGGGAAACCGGCCATGAGTACGGCACGGTTACCGGCCGTCCGCGCCGCGTCGGCTGGTTCGACAGCGTCGTGGTCCGCCATGCTCGCCGCGTCAGCGGCTTGACCGGCCTCTCGCTGAACTCGCTGGACGTCTTGACCGGTTTGAAGACGGTCAAGATCTGCACCGGTTACAAATACCGGGGCGAAGTGATTACGCATTATCCGGCCAGCCTGAAAATGCTCGCCGAGTGCGAAGCGATCTACGAGGAACTTCCGGGCTGGTCCGAGGATATCAGCGGTGCGAAAACGTTGGATGACTTGCCGGAAACGACTCGCAACTATGTGAAGCGCGTGTCCGAGTTGACAGGCATTCCGATCGCAATCTTCTCGGTTGGCCGTAATCGTAGTCAGACTAATCAAGTACTGCCGATCTACGAGTAAGGTTACAAGTAAGCATCAACAAACAAGCATCAATAGGAATTGGTGCTGCAAGAATATAATTTATCCGCCTATAGACCGTTTCCGGGACAGAATGTGCGCTGTCCTGGGGGCGGTTTTTTTTGCCGAATGCTTGGCTTTGACTTGAAGGTGCGATTTGGTGCGGTGCGGGCTTAGGTGACTTAATAGGCTGAGAAAATAGATGGAAAACCTCCATCTAATTTTGGAGAATCGAGCTAGATGGGAGATTTAACTGGAAAATCTCCAGTTAATTTTGTGCGTTTTGCTTCTAATAGGAGGAATGGAGTGAATTAACTGTAGGTTTTCCATCTAATTGTTGCGAAGTGAATGAAAGGAGTAAATTAGCTGTATATTTTCCAGTTAGTTTGTGGGTGGATTTGAGTGTGGTTTTGAGTTACGGATTTGAGTGTGGTTTTGAGTTAGGGATATGAGCGTGAGTCTAAGTGTGAACTGAATAAATAGATTAATTGATAGGTCAGCAATATGGTTGACTTCATTGCAAGATGATGATTCTATTTCATGAGGTTGAAACTTCCTTCCGCCGTCCATACTGGAAATTAGGAGAATAGAATGCCGGCGCGGTCGGCAGGCAGAAGGAGGAAGTGAAATGAGATGGATCGGGTGGCTGGCGAAGCTGGCTATAACGGTAGTGATGGTAAGTATGCTGACGGTTATGACCACAGGCTATGTGGTGAATACGTATATACAGTCGCTGCTTGGAAGTTATAATTTGCCTATTGCGAACAAGACGCCTTCCCTAGGTGGAATGATGCTGGGAATGCTAGGGTTTGGCGGAGATAAGAAGAACGAAAAAGAGGCGGGAAATGAGAAGACTGGAGGAGCCTCCTTAGACGGTGAGGCCGATAGAGCCGATGGAACTAGCGGAATGGATGCAGCCAACGGAACTGCGGGAATTGCCGGGAGCGGCGGAGCGAATGGGAATGATAAATACCCGGGGACATCAGGAACTGGCGGCACTAGAGGTGCCAAGGGAACTAATGCCACTAACGGAACTGCCGGTATTACTGGCGGTGAGCAGCAGGACGCTAACGACAATACAGAAGGGACCGGCGGGGATGAAGCCCCGGAAGACGCGCTATCGGTAATGGGAGGAATCTCTGGCGGTTCGGGAGCGTCGGGTAGCAGTCAGGATGCACTGGGTCAGGATCAGCAGGTAGTGGTAACTCCGGACGAAATGGTGGCCAAGAAGGACGAACTTTCGGATAAGGATAAGGAAGAAGTATTCGCTATGCTGATGTCAAAGCTTCCGCAAGCCGAGATGCAGAAGATGACAGAGGCGATGGAGGAGGGCCTGACGGAAACAGAGATGATTGATATCGAACAAATTTTATCCAAGTACCTGGACAAGGCTGAATACAGTAAAATGATGAAAATCCTAAACGGCTAAAAATCTCCTATTTTCAATACAGTAAAGCGATGACATTCACAGGATTGTTAAAATATACCTAGTTACCATAAAGACGAAAAAAAGCCCGGAGGCCTTGATACTACAAGGATCCGGGCATTTTTGGCATTGGTTGAAATCTTTTGTCCGGCTATGTTAAAGTAAACAATAGCGGTAAAAGGTTAAAATTTTGAAACTATTTTTTGTCGTATTGAGGCGAATGGAAGAAGGAGATCAGCATGAGAGGTTTCAGGGGGATACGTTGGCAGCTGTGGCGCAAGGGACAAGATCCGGCGCAGATGATGAATCACGGAAGTCCGGAAAACGATCAAGAGATGTCCGAACTGCACACGGAAAATGGAGACAATGGCGGAAAGCGCCGGTCTAAACCCCGTGTCATCGCTATAAGCGTGATTGCGGCTGTGGTAGCTGCTGGCGGGATCTATTTCGCGGGACAGCAGTATGTGGAGGCCAACATGGTGTCCTACTACCGGGTTTACGTCGCAGGAAAAGAAATTGGAACGATTACGAATGAGGAACAGTTGCAGACTCTTTTTAAACAAAAAGAGCAGGAATATAACGAAAAATACCCGCAGGTAGAGATGGCGGTACATACCGAAGGCATCACTACGGTTGAGGATAAGGCATATAAGGCAAAGGTAAATAGCGATGAGACTCTGAGCATGCTTGATGGCATGCTTACAGGTTACGCCAAAGGCGTGGAGCTGAAGGTGGACGGCAAAACGATCGGCATTGTCAAGGATCAGGCCACAGCGGATGCGGTACTGGAACAGATCAAGGGCAAGTATGCCCCGCAGGCGGAGGCCGTAGCGGCATCGGCGTCATTTGCGTCCAAGGTCAAGAAAACGGGTGGGATTCAAAAACAGCAGCAGGACTCCGCAAAACCGGCAAAAGAATCGAATCTTGCGCTGGAATCAGTAGTTATTAAAGAGGAGGTCTTCACGGCGGCCATCGATACGGATCCGAACAAGGTTCTCGACACGAATGAGGCGGTGGCTCGGATCTTGGAGGGAGACGAAGCTGCTATTACGTATGCGGTCCGGGAAGGAGATACGCTCTCTTCTATTGCGGCCCGTTTCGGCATTACCCAGAAGGAATTGTTCAGCAACAACCCTGGCGTGAAGGAATTGACGCTGCAGATCGGCACGGAGTTAAAGATCAATACCGTACAACCGGCACTGACGGTAAAGACGGTCGAACGCGTATCCGAGCAAATCGTGACGGAGCCTCAGGTCATCATCCGTAAGAGCGCGGACATGCGGTCCGGTAAGTCCAAGGTGATCTCCTTGGGCGAGAGCGGACTGAAGACGATGAAGTACCGTTTGACGAAGGAGAATGGCGAGGTCGTGGCCGAAGAGTGGCTCGGCCAGGAAGTCATTAAAGAATCGCAGCCCAAAATCGTGGTCAGAGGTACAAAGGTCGTGCTGGGCGAGGGTTCGGGCGATTTTGCCTGGCCGGTATCCGGAGCGACATTGACCAGCAGTTACGGCAAGCGTTGGGGCAAAACGCATAAGGGCCTCGATATGGTCTCCTCCAGCCGCAGCATTCTTGCCGCGGATGACGGCGTAATTAGCTTTGTGGGAACGAAGTCGGGTTACGGTAACTGTATCATCATTAACCACAAGAACGGATACGAAACGTTGTATGGGCACTTGAGCAAGATCAGCGTGAAAAAGGGAGCGGTCGTCGAGAAAGGTAGCAAGATTGGCGTCATGGGCAGCACGGGCCGCTCGACAGGCACGCATCTTCACTTTGAAATTCACAAGAACGGCAGCGTCCAAAACCCGTCGAAGTATCTGTAAAACTATAAGTTAGTTCCATTAGTAGCAGCAAGTAGTAGTATCGGATGAACGAACCTGGCCTTTGGCCGGGTTTTTGTTTTGGAAGGAGAATTTCTCTTAATCCATATCGTTTGAGGTTATGTAGGGCGGGGCCAGGTATGATAAGATAGAAAGAGATTCGGCCAAGGCCTGAAAGTTTGGGGTGAACGTAAAGCATGCAAGGGAAAATTCTGGTCGTCGATGATGAGCGGCCCATTGCGGATATTTTGAAATTTAATCTGGAAAAAGAGGGCTACGAAGTCATTCTCGCCTTCGATGGGATCGAAGCAGTGGAGCTTGCGTACTCGGAGCAACCGGACCTGATTCTGCTCGACCTGATGCTGCCCGGTAAGGACGGTATGGACGTGTGCAGGGAAGTCAGGGCTAAGCTGCAAACCCCGATTATTATGCTGACAGCCAAGGACGGAGAGATCGACAAGGTGCTGGGGCTCGAGTTCGGCGCGGATGATTATGTTACTAAACCGTTCAGCACGCGTGAACTGCTGGCCCGGGTGAAGGCACAAATGCGCAGGCAGCAGAAGCCTGTTACGTTGGAAGGACCCGAAGAACGGCAAGGCATCAGCTTGTTTGAACTGTTTATCGATACAGATACGTATATGGCTTCCAAAAACGGGGAGCCGCTTGATCTGACCCACCGGGAGTTTGAACTGGTTCATTATCTGGTGAAGAACGCCGGGAAAGTCATGACCCGCGAGCATTTGCTGCAAGCGGTATGGGGATTTGAATATTTCGGAGACGTACGTACGGTCGACGTAACCATTCGCCGGCTGCGGGAAAAGATCGAGAAGGACCCGAGCAAGCCGGAATATATTTTGACCCGGCGTGGCCTGGGATATATGATGCGAAGCTCCAAGGCGGGTGGGTTCTAGCATGAAGCTGCCCTCCTTTTTCCGCACCATCCAGGCGAAGCTGATCATCATTTATGTGCTGCTGATCCTGATCGCGATGCAGCTGATCGGGGTCTATTTCGTAAGCGCGATGAAGACGTCGCTGACGAGCAATTTCACGAAGGAATTGCAGGAACGCGCGGAGCTGCTCTCCGTGCTGGCGGCACAGAACCTGGGGGTGACCGGGGAATCGGCGGAGGAATCGCTGGACAACCTGCGCGTATTGGTGAACAATTTGTTTAATATCAATGGTGCGGAAATACAGGTGCTGGACGCCAGCGGCAAGGTGCTGACGACGTCCAAGCCGTCGCATGCCGATTATGTCGGCACGAAGAATACGCAGACCGTGGTCAACCGGGCCTTGCAGGGAATCCGGGACAACGAGGAATACATTATCGACGAGGATAATATCCGCAAGAAAGTCGTGGCCAAGCCGGTCGTCAACGACGGCAAAATCGTGGGCGCAATTTACATCGCGGCCTCGATGAACGAGTTGTACGATACGATGGAGCGGATTAATAATATTTTTATTTCGGGAATTTTGCTGGCGCTGGGCCTAACGGCGGTGCTGGGCGTCATTCTGGCACACACGATCACTTCGCCGATCAAGGAACTGACCCGGCGGGCGACGGCGGTGGCGGAAGGCGAGTTCCACCAGAAGATGCCGGTGCTCGGTAATGACGAGATCGGGCAGCTTAGCAAAGCTTTTAACTATATGACAAGCCGTCTTCGCGATGCCTTGGCTCAGAATGAAGAGGAGAAAGAGAAGCTCGCCTCGATTCTCACCAATATGAGCGACGGCGTTATCGCTACGGATGATACGGGCGCGGTCATTCTGATGAACCGCCGGGCGAGCGAAATGCTGCGGATCGAGGAGGAGCTCGACGGCGGCACCGACATTATCTCGTTGCTGCATCTGGCTCAGGAGGAACGAGAGATATTACGGCAGGGAACGATGCATTCCACGATCCTGGAGAACGAAACGCCGGAGGGGGACACGTTCCTCATCCGCGTGACCTTTACGCCGATCCACCGGCGGGAAATCGGGATTGTCGGGACGATCGCGGTGCTCCAGGACGTTACGGAACAGGAGCAGCTGGAAGCGTCCCGGCGGGAGTTCGTAGCGAATGTATCACATGAGCTACGAACGCCGTTGACCACGATCAAGAGCTACACCGAGGCACTGGAGGACGGCGCGATGGAGGACCCGGAACTGGGTCCGAAATTTGCCTCCGTCATCCAGAACCAGACCGAGCGCATGATCCGCCTCGTCACCGATCTGCTCCATCTGTCACGGCTGGACTCGAAGGAAGCGCAGCTCCGCAAGCAGCCGGCCTCCGTGATGGAGATGCTGGAAGAGGTGACGGACCGGTTTTCTTTTCAGATGCAGGAAAGGGGCATCAAGCCAACGTTCTTTGTCGGCAACGGCGTAGGTACGGCTTGGGTGGACCGCGATCAGATCGACCAGGTGCTGGATAATCTGATCTCCAACGCGATGAAATATACGCCGGAGGGCGGCACGATCGCTATTGAGGCCCGGTTGAACGAGGAAGGCGTGCTTGCGATTTCGGTACAGGATAACGGGGTTGGGATTCCGAAGAAGGATCTGGACCGGATCTTTGAACGTTTTTACCGGGTCGATAAGGCCCGTTCGCGAAATATGGGCGGGACAGGCCTCGGCCTATCCATTGCCCGGGAAATTGTTAAAGCGCATGGCGGGGCGATCTCGCTACAGTCGGAGCTGGGCAAGGGTACCAAGGTGACCTTTACGTTGCCACGGCATGAACAAGGAGGCGACGGTCAGTGAAGGAACGGGTAAAATCGCTGATGCTCGCGCTGCTGGTTCTATGCAGCCTGGTGCAAAGCTACTTTTTAATCTATCGGCTCCCGGGCAACGAACCGGTCGTCAAAACCGAGAATGATTATATCAAGACGGAGAACATGGGACAGAAGGCCGAGGCCGAAGACATGCTGTTTCCGTCCCAGATTGCCGTGCATTTGGGCGAGAACCGCCATACGGTATTTTATCCGGACTCGGCCTTTTACAACTTGATCTATTCCCGGCTGAAAGGACGTCAGTTCGACGGATTCCAGCGGAACGGAGTGGAAAACATCAACTGGGCCGATATCCGCAGCCGCCATACGGGGATTGAGCTGCAGTTCAGCGACGGAATGCCGGTAGCCTTGCTGCAGAAGGTAATGCAGATCGCTCCGGACCCTCTGTTTGAAGGAGAGAGCATCAGCCGGGTGCTGATTTATAATTCCGAGAATGAGGAGCGGGTGCGGGTGTTCTTTTTCAGCTCGCAGGGGGATGTCGTGTACGAGGCGACCAAAGCCGACCTGACGGTGCAGGATGTGCGGCAGCAGGTGGACTTCGGGAAGGATTGGGTACCTTATTCACTGGTGAATGGGTATTACATTCCGGAGAAGCCGGTCCATATGGTAGAGACGGGATTGAATATCGGTCTATTCTCTACGGATCAAATGCAGAGCAGCTTGTTCTCTGACCCGAGCATCACTCGGTATATCCGCGAAAAAGACGGCTCCGAGATTTATACGGACAGTAAGCGGAGTTTGCAAGTACGGCAGAGCCGGAACTGGATTAACTTTACCGATCCGGCGGCACCGGCAGCGGGTGAGAACAATCCGGGGCGGAATGCGCTGTCCGCTGTTGATTTTGTCAATCAGCACGGCGGGTGGAACGGTCAATACCGGTTGAAGCAAACCGAAGACACAGGAAGCGAACAGCATACGGTAGTGTTCCAGCAGTATTACGGGGAAGGGCAGTTCGGCGCTTTTCCGATTATCGATATTTCGACGTTCCATTACGGGGAGATTACGTTGGAGATGCGGCAGGGCACGATCACGGGCTATGAACGCTCACTGATCTACTTTACGAACGAGTTCTGGAAGAAGACCATGGTGGAGCTGTCCAGCGGAGATGCCTTGCGAAGCCAGATCACCAAGCTGGAAAAGGAGTCGGAAATCGTCAGTCTATACCCGGCTTATCTGCCTTCACTTACAAAGGAAGGGCTGCTACTGAAGCCGATTTGGGCAGCCGAGCTCAAGAACGGGGCAACTCGCGTGTTATATTAGCTGCATTCAAGGCAGTGAACATTCGGAGGTGAAGGAATGGATTGGGGCCGGGCAAAAAACGTGCTGATTTACGCATTTCTGTTGCTGAATCTAGTGCTGGGTTATCAATTGTGGAATGACTTGCAGGAGCAGGCGGACTCCAATCCGGGCTTCACCTCTCTGGAGAGCAATATTCAGAAATCGATGGACGACAAGCGGATTCGGGTGTTGGCCAAAATTCCGAGCGAGACGCCGGAACTTTCGAAAATTTCGTACCGTTTTGTGAATGGCGGCGAACAGGGAGGAGACTTGATCGACCTGCCGGTGCCGGTGGACAGCAAGCTGATCTATACGCCAAAGGAACTGGCGAACGCGCTGAAGACAACCCTGCCGAATATCGGCGATTACCGGTATGATGAGGCTGCGAGCCGGGCGGGGGAATTCATGATGCTCCATCCGTTGGTCGATGGAAAGTGGCCGTTGTTCAAGATTGAATTGAAGCTGTATTACAGCAATCAGAAAATCATCTCCTACCAGGAGCAAGTGATTGAAATCGGCGATTCGGAAGACGAGAAGAAACAACGGGTGCTGTCCGCGTCCAAAGCGCTAGGGAATTTGATCGAGAACTTCCTGCCTGAAGGCTCGGTCGTGACGGAGATTGAGCTGGGCTATTACGGCGAAGTGTTCAACTCGGACGCGCATTTGCCGGCCGCGCCGGCGTGGAGATTTATTTTGGAGAGCGGCAAAGAGTATTATGTGCAAGGCATCAGTGGGGACGTTATCAGTCCGAACACAGAGAAAACAAAGGAGTAGTGCGAATCATGGGATTGAGATTTACAGTGTTGTCGAGCGGGTCGACGGGGAATGCGACGGTAGTGGACAATGGGGAAACGACGCTGATGATCGACGCCGGCTTCAGTTGCCGCCGGATTGACGAGCTGCTTATGGAGCGGGAGGTGTCGGGTCAGGATTTAAACGGCATTCTGATCACGCATGAGCACTCGGATCATATTAAAGGTCTCGGGGCTGTGGCGAGAAAATATAATTTGCCCGTATATGCCAACGAGAAGACGTGGAGCGCGATGGAAAAAGCGGTCGGCCAGATTCCGGACGAAAACCGCCGCGTACTAGGGACGGGAGAGGCGAAGGATTTCGGATCGCTTCGGGTGGAGTCGTTCGCGATCTCGCATGATGCGGCTGAACCGGTAGGTTACTGCTTCTATGACGGCAAGGAAAAGCTGAGCGTCTGCACCGACCTCGGCTATGCCAGTGACAAGGTCAAGGCGGCCATCTCCGACTCCGACGTGCTTGTGTTGGAGGCGAACCATGACATCGAGATGCTGCGGATGGGGCGCTATCCTTGGAATATCAAACGGCGCATTCTTGGCGATATGGGCCACTTGTCCAATGAGGCGACCGGCGAATTGCTCAGCGAACTGATGAATGGCCGGATCAAGCGGACGTATCTTGCTCACCTCAGCCGCGAGCATAATATGATGGATTTGGCCCGCATGTCTGTGCGGGGTTCCATGGAGGATCGCGGCTGCTTCTACAAGGACAGCGAGTTCAAGCTGCGGGACACGTATTACGACCGCCCTACACCGTGGGATACGGTGGCGGAGCTATAAACCGGTCCAACTCGGCCGCTTTTTGTTCAATTTCTTGACGGGTAAGAATCCCTTTCTCAATCAATAGTTCCATGATCGCGCTGAGCGTTACCAACTGATGGTAATGCTCTTCTTTCATATCGGCGAGTTTGGCAAGAAGATGCACTTCATTCATAGGCGTGGAAAAGTGTGAATTCATGGCGGATTAAACCTCCTTTTTGATGGAAAACGGGACCGTCGAGTAGTGACTAAAGTTCCATAAAATTCCCTGCAAGGAAAATGCGCGGGGGACCCCCGGGTGTGGTAGAATGAATCTATCAATCTAGCGCTTTATTATTAGTGTAGTCAGGCACGGGCATAAACATTCCTGCTGATTGAAAATAGGAAGAAAAAATCTTTCATGGGTAGGCAACATCCATCCATTTCATTACGTTAAGATAGTAAAGGATCGAACGGGAATATGGCTTTGCCGTCATGGCATAGAGTGAAATGTGCAGCGGTATCCGGGTAATAAAGAATACAGATCAATGGAGCATCAGGACCGGGGCAGTCCATGGAGGGAGAGGAACGGGATGGGATTGTTTGATGATGATTTTTATTCCACAAAGGCATCGAGACGGCCGCTTCGCAGAAGTTCGGACAGTGCTCAACGTTGGCAGGGCAGCAATAGGAGGAACGGTTGGTCCACGTTGCAGATCTCACTGGTTTCTTCCATCCTTAGTGCGGTGGTTGCCGTACTGCTGTTCAGTCTGATCACCGGACTCCCATCAGCCTCCAATCAAGCAGGTGCAAACGGTAATGCCGCCGCAGCCGGGGAAGGCGATCCCTACGATCGAATCAGCACGGCAGCGGCCAAGGTTGCCCCATCCGTAGTAAGTATCTTGAACCATAGCGAGTTGTCCAATGACCCTGAGCAGGCCGCGTTAGGCTCGGGTGTGATCTATAAGAAGGAGAAAGGCAAGGCTTATATCATCACTAATACGCATGTCATATCCGGAGCGGACAATTTGGAAGTGGTCACGAGTGACGGAGACTCCCGCAAAGCCACGATTGTAGGACAGGATTCGATCAATGACATCGCGGTGCTCGAAGTAGAAGATAAGGGCATTGATACGGTTATTGACCTCGGCGATTCGAAGAAACTGCGCGCAGGCGAGACGGTCATCGCCGTCGGCAATCCGCTCGGTCTCGGGGGAACGCTGACTTCAGGCATCGTCAGCTACACGAGTCGGCTGATTCCGATTTCGTTGAGCCAGGACGGCGTGTATGACTGGGAGCAAGAGGTCATTCAGACCGATGCGGCCATTAACGAGGGCAATAGCGGCGGAGCGTTGGTCGACCTGAATGGCCGTTTGATCGGCATCAATACGATGAAGATCGCCGATACGGGAGTCGAAGGGCTTGGATTTGCAATTCCGATCAACGAGGTCATGAAGACGGTGGACGATCTGATGCTGTACGGTAAGGTCGTACGTCCTTATCTGGGCGTGTATTCGTTGGATCTGAACAACCCATATGCGGAAATGACCGAGGAGCAGCGGACGGACCTGAAATTGCCGGGTCATGTGACCGAAGGTATCATTGTACTGGAAGCGCATGGTCCAGCGGAGGACGCGGGCTTGAGGTTGAACGATGTCATCACTCAGCTCGACAAACAGCCGATCGGCTCCACGCTGGAGCTGCGTAGGTATCTATATGAGAACAAGAAGATCGGCGAGGACATGGAGATCACCTTCTACCGGGAAGGAAAGCCGCAGACCGTAACGGTCAAGCTGGCTGATAAACCGTCGGAGGCCGATCTGGACGCTGAGTCGGAAGATAAATAAAATGATGATATAAATACGTAGATGGATATAATAGTCAAGGGATGGATCCCTTTACATGAGCAGTCGTTGCCTAAGCCTCGTCTGAAGTGTAAGGGGGTCTTTTTTTGTCTTCCTTGTTGTCTTGGCGGCGGGCGAGGTATATGTGTCTTGTCCGCCTTTTGGATGGACACTTTAAGGATTTGTCCTTGAGGAGAGGACAAATTGTAATTTAGGCCCACATCTGGCCGGGACGGTTAAAACTCTGTAGGGCGGGTAAGTAGAAGATTAGTGGGTGCTAAGTGAATGCAAGTCCAGACGGGCGTCGGAAGCTGAGTTACTGTCTATTAAGTCATTGTGATTAGAAAATACATAATATATTGAAAACGGGATAAAGGGATGAAGTCTGGATTCATGGATTCATGGATTCATGAATTCTTGGGATTTTGGGATTACTAGACTTTTGGTTTTTTTGGTTCTTGGAGTTCGTGAGTTAGTGAGTGTTCGTGGATGACGGTGCAGGAACTTCAGGGATAAGGGGTGGATTGGATGATGAATTCTCTGTTTTCGGGAAAGAGTAGAGCAGGTATGCTGCAGGAGATGGCACAGGCGCCGCTGGATGTGCTGGTGATCGGCGGGGGGATTACGGGCGCCGGGATTTTGCTGGATGCGGCGGCGCGGGGAATGCGGGCCGGGCTGGTGGAGATGCAGGACTTCGCGGCCGGGACGTCGAGCCGGTCGACGAAGCTGGTGCATGGCGGGCTGCGATACTTGAAGCAGCTCGAGATTGGGGTGGTGGCGGAGGTCGGACGGGAGCGGGCGATCGTGTACGAGAACGGTCCGCATGTGACGACACCGGAATGGATGCTGCTGCCGATCTACAAGGGCGGCACGTTCGGCAGGCTCAGCACGTCGCTGGGCCTGCGGGTATACGACCTGCTCGCCGGGGTGAAACGGGGCGAGCGGCGGTCGATGTTGTCGGCGGAAGCCGCGCTGGAGAAGGAGCCGCTGCTGCGCCGCGAGGGGCTGCTCGGCGGCGGCTATTACGTCGAGTACCGCACGGACGATGCGCGGCTGACGATCGAGGTGTTGAAGGCCGCCGCGGCGCAGGGAGCGATGGCGGCCAATTATGCGAAGGCGACCGAGCTCCGCTATGAGGGCGGCCGGGTGGTCGGCGCGGCGGTGCGGGATCGGGTTGGCGGCGGGACTTACGAGCTGCGGGCTCGCAAGGTCATCAATGCCGCGGGACCGTGGGTCGACACGCTGCGCGAATGGGACGGGTCCAAGCAGGGCAAAATGCTGCAGCTGACCAAGGGCGTGCACCTGGTGTTCGACCAGGGGCGGTTTCCTTTGGGGCAGGCGGTGTATTTTGATACGCCGGACGGGCGGATGGTCTTTGCCATTCCGCGGGAGGGCAAGACGTATGTCGGTACGACGGACACGGTGTACCAGGGGGATATTGCGCATCCTCGTATGAGTGAAGCGGACCGCCAGTACGTGATCGACGCGATCAACGGGATGTTCCCGTCGCTTCGAATCAAGGCGGAGGATGTGGAGTCGAGCTGGGCGGGCGTCCGGCCGTTGATCTACGAGGAAGGGAAATCGCCGTCGGAGATTTCGCGCCGGGACGAGATCTGGCAGTCGGACTCCG